>JAFLDI010000136.1 GCA_017302485.1 Burkholderiales bacterium
GTTGATGATCTTGATCAGCGGATTGACGGCCGGGCCGGCGGTGTCCTTGTAGGGATCGCCCACCGTGTCGCCCGTCACGGCGCTCTTGTGCGCCTCGGAGCCCTTCTTGTGCAGGGTGCCGTTGCTGTCGGTGAAGCCTTCCTCGATCAGCTTCTTGGCGTTGTCCCAGGCGCCGCCGCCGGTGCACATGCTGATGCCGACGAACAGGCCGGTGACGATGGTGCCCATCAGCAGGCCGCCCAGCGCGGCCGGGCCCAGCAGCTTGCCGACGATGATCGGCACGACCACCGGCAGCAGCGACGGCACGATCATCTCCTTGATGGCGGCGGTGGTCAGCATGTCGACCGCGGCGCTGTAGTCCGGCTTCTTCTTGCCAGCCATGATCTCGCCGCCCTGGAACTGGCGACGCACTTCCACCACCACCGAGCCGGCGGCGCGGCCGACCGCTTCCATGGCCATGGCGCCGAACAGGTAGGGGATCAGGCCGCCGATGAACAGGCCGACGATCACCATGTGGTTCGACAGGTCGAAGGTGACGTTCAGGCCATGGGCTTCCAGCGCATGGGTGTAGTCGGCGAACAGCACCAGCGCGGCCAGGCCGGCCGAGCCGATCGCGTAGCCCTTGGTCACCGCCTTGGTGGTGTTGCCCACCGCGTCCAGCGGGTCGGTCACATCACGCACGCTGTCAGGCAGCTCGGCCATCTCGGCGATGCCGCCACCGTTGTCGGTGATCGGGCCGTAGGCGTCCAGCGCAACGATGATGCCGGCCATGCTGAGCATGGCGGTGGCACCGACGGCAATGCCGTACAGGCCGGCCAGCGAGTGGGCGGCGATGATGGCCAGGCAGACCATGATCACCGGCCAGGCGGTGGACTTCATGCTGACGCCCAGGCCGGCGATCACGTTGGTGCCGTGGCCGGTGGTGGACGCCTGCGCCACGTGCTGCACCGGCGCGTACTGGGTGCCGGTGTAGTACTCGGTGATCCAAACCATGCCGGCGGTCAGCAGCAGACCCACGGCGCAGCTGCCGAACAGGGCCATCGCCGAGACCGTGCCGCCCGCAGCCAGTTCCAGGCCGTTCGGGAACATCTGCACGGTGACGAAGTAGAAGGCCACCAGCGAGATCACGCCGGCAATGATCAGGCCCTTGTACAGCGCCGGCATGACGTTCTTCATGCCGGGGCTGGCCTTGACGAAGCTGCAGCCGATGATCGAGGCGATGATCGACACGCCACCCAGCATCAGCGGGTAGACCGCCGCGGTCATGCTGGCCGAGGTGGCCACCAGCAGCGCGCCCAGCGCCATCGTGGCGATCAGCGTGACGGCGTAGGTCTCGAACAGGTCGGCGGCCATGCCAGCGCAGTCGCCGACGTTGTCGCCCACGTTGTCGGCAATCACGGCCGGGTTGCGCGGGTCGTCTTCAGGAATGCCGGCCTCGACCTTGCCCACCAGGTCGGCACCGACGTCGGCGCCCTTGGTGAAGATGCCGCCACCCAGGCGCGCGAAGATCGAGATCAGGCTGGAGCCGAAAGCCAGACCCAGCAGCGGCTTGAGCGTGGCCGAGTCAGCCTGCGTGCCGCCGCTGAGGTACCAGAAGAAGACGCCCACGCCCAGCAGGCCCAGGCCGACCACCAGCATGCCTGTGATGGCGCCGCCCTTGAATGCCACGTCCAGCGCCGGGCCGATGCCCTTGGTGGCGGCCTGCGTGGTGCGCACGTTGGCACGCACCGAAACGTTCATGCCGATGAAGCCGCAGGCCCCCGAGAGCACCGCGCCGAGCACGAAGCCCACCGCAGTGGTGCTGCCGAGTTGCCAGAAGATCAGCACCGCCAGCACCACACCGACGATGCTGATGGTCTTGTACTGTCTGGCCAGGTAGGCCGCAGCACCCTGCTGGATGGCTCCGGCAATCTCCTGCATGCGGGCGTTGCCCGCGTCCTGACTAAGGATCCAGCCTCGTTGCACGAAGCCATAGACGACGGCCAGCAGGCCGCACGCGAGCGCAACATAAAGCGCCACGGTGGTGGACATCAAGCGTTCTCCTTCCTCTCACAGACCCATTGAATGATCTGATCCCGGCGGCCTGGCGCACACGACGCCGAGCCCCCGGGGTCGGCGCCGGCCATGCTAGTGGAGGAAGTCCGGGCCCAGCATGGTGTTTTCCTGCGGTGCGTCAAGGACAGTCGCATGTCAGGGCGCGGCAAGGGCGGCCCGTAGAATCCGGGTTTTCCCCTCCAATCGCACCGAGAGAACCACCATGAGCCTGCACAACGTGACGCCCGGGGACAAGGCGCCCGAAGAGTTCAACGTGATCATCGAGATCCCGATGAACGGCGACCCGATCAAGTACGAGGTCGACCATGAGTCGGGCGCGCTGTTCGTCGACCGTTTCATGTCGACCGCGATGCACTACCCGACCAACTACGGCTACGTGCCCGACACGCTGGCTGCCGACGGCGACCCGGTGGACGTGCTGGTGATCACCCCGGTGCCGCTGATTCCCGGCGTGGTGGTGACCTGCCGTGCGATCGGCATGCTGAAGATGGACGACGAAGCGGGCGGCGACAACAAGCTGATCGCGGTGCCCATCCAGAAGATCCTGCCGCTCTACAGCAGCTGGAACAAGCCCGAAGACCTGAACCCGATGCGCCTGAAGAGCATCCAGCACTTCTTCGAGCACTACAAGGACCTGGAGCCCGGCAAGTGGGTCAAGGTGACCGGTTGGGAAGGCCCCGAGGCTGCGAAGAAGGAAATCGTCGACGGAATGGCCGCCTACCAAGCGGCCAAGGCCAAGAAGGCCTGAGACCCGACCGCTTCGCGCGGGCTCAGCCCCTGAACGGGCTGTGCTCGCCGAGTTCGTCGAGGTAGGCCTCGATGCCGCGCTCCTCGCGGGCCAGGTGACTGGCGATCGCCTCGGCAAAGCCCTCATGGGCGATCCAGTGGGCTGAGCCGGTCGGCTCGGGCAGCAGACCGCGGGCCATCTTGTGCTCACCCTGCGCACCGCCTTCTAAGCGTCGAAAGCCCTGGTCGATGCACCACTCGAGCGGCCGGTAGTAACAGGCGTCGAAGTGCAGGCAGGGCACATGGGACAATGCGCCCCAGTGCCGTCCCCAGGCGATGCCGCGGGCACGGTCGATCGCCAGCAGCGAAGCCGCAATGCGCTCGTCCCCGCGCGTGGCCACCACCATCAGCCAGTGCGCCGGCAACTCGCGGCCCACACGCAGGAAGAAGGCCTGGTCCAGGTAGGGCGCCTGGCCGTGCGCCAGGTAGGTGGCGGTGTAGCAGCGGTGGAAGAAGGCCCAGTCCTCGGCGCGGATCGCCGGGCCTTCGATCACCTGCAGGGCCACGCCGGCCTGGACCACGCGCCGCTGCTCCTGCTGGATCTTCTTGCGCTTGTCGCGCTTCAGGTCGGCCAGGTAGGCCGGCCAGTCCGACCAGCCATTGCCCGGCCGGTTCTGCCAATGGAACTGCACGCCGGTGCGGGGCAGCCAGCGCGCATTGCCGGCAGCGGCCAGATCGGCGGCGTCGCCGAACAGCAGGTGTATGCCGGAGGCATCCTCCTGACGAGTGACGGCCTGCAGCGCAGCCACCAGGTCGTCGCGGGTGGCCGGGTCTTCGGCCAGCAGCCGACTGCCGCGCACCGGCGTGAAGGGCACCGCCACCACCAGCTTGGGGTAGTAGGGCAGGGCGTGGCGCTGGTAGGCCTGGGCCCAGGCCCAGTCGAAGACGTATTCGCCCCAAGAGTGCGACTTCAGCCAGGCGGGCGCGGCCGCCACCAGCCGGCCGTTGCGGCGCAGCAGCACGAAGCGCGGTGTCCAGCCGGTCTCGGCGGCAGCACGGCCACCGGCATGCAGCGCCACCAGGAACTCGTGGCGCATGAATGGTGTCGGCTCGGCCTGCAGCGCCAGCAGCGCGTTCCAGGCTTCAGCCTCGATGGCTGAAGGGTCGACGCAGACCTCGATGGAATAATCGGCGCTGTCCACGTCATCTTTTGCCATGAGCATCTCCCAGGCCCACGTCAGCGTTGCGCTGGCCCAGATCAATGCCACGGTCGGCGACCTGGCCGGCAATGCTCGCCTGCTGGCTGAAGCGGCCCGCAGCGCGTACGCCGCGGGGGCCCGGCTGGTGCTGGCGCCCGAACTGAGCCTGACCGGCTATCCGCCCGAGGACCTGCTGCTGCGCCCGGCCTTCATGGACGCCTGCGAGCGCACGCTGCAGGCCCTGGCGATGGAGTTGTCCGACTGCGAAGGTCTGCATCTGGTCGTGGGTCATCCGAGTTCGTGGACCGAGGCCCAGGGGCCCGCATCGCGCTCGTTCTCGTTGCCCCGGCGGTTCAACTCGGCCTCGGTGCTGGTGCGTGGCCAGGTGCTGGCGACGTACCACAAGCGCGAACTGCCCAACTACCAGGTGTTTGACGAGCGCCGCTACTTTGCCACTGGACGAGAGGCCGGGCAGGGTGCGGTGGTGTTCGAGGTGCAGGGCCTGCGTTTCGGCCTGTTGATCTGCGAGGACGCCTGGTTCGACGAGCCGGCGGCGCTGGCCCGCGACGCCGGCGCTCAGGTGCTGTGCGTGCTCAATGCCTCGCCGTTTCACGTCGACAAGCACGGTGAGCGCGAGGTCCGCATGGCCGAGCGCGCCCGCCAGGTGGGCTTGCCACTGCTCTATGCCCATCTGGTGGGCGGCCAGGACGAGGTGGTCTTCGACGGCGCCTCATTCGCCGTGGATGCCGCCGGCGTGGTGCGCGCGCGGGCGCCCGCCTTTGAACCCGCGGTGTGGCCGCTGCAGGTGGGCGCGGACGGGCAGGTCACGGGCGAGCTTTCGCCCAGTCCGGGTCTGGAGGAACAGGTCTGGCAGGCGCTGGTGGTGGGCGTGCGTGACTACCTGGGCAAGAACGGCTTCCCCGGCGCCATCATCGGCCTGTCGGGCGGTGTGGATTCGGCCCTGGTGCTGGCGGTCGCGGTCGATGCGCTGGGCGCCGACCGCGTGCGCGCGGTGATGATGCCCTCGCCCTACACCGCCGACATTTCCTGGATTGACGCCCGCGACATGGCCGAGCGCCTGGGTGTGCGCTACGACGAGATCGGCATCACCCCGATGTTCGAGGCCTTCAAGGCCTCGCTGGCTGACCAGTTCGCCGGCCTGCCCGAGGACACCACGGAAGAGAACATCCAGGCCCGCATTCGCGGCACGCTGCTGATGGCGCTGTCCAACAAGACCGGCTCGATCGTGCTGACCACCGGCAACAAGAGCGAGATGGCCACCGGCTACTGCACGCTCTACGGGGACATGGCCGGCGGCTTTGCGGTCATCAAGGACGTGGCCAAGACGCTGGTGTACCGGCTGTGCGAGTGGAAGAACCGCCAGCCCACCCAGCGCGCCGACGGCAGCATCGGCCCGGTCATCCCCGAGCGCATCATCACCCGGCCGCCCTCGGCCGAACTGCGCCCCGAGCAGACCGACCAGGACAGCCTGCCGCCCTACGAGGTGCTCGACGCCATCCTGGCGCGCTACATGGAGGACGACGAGCCGATCGAGTCCATCGTCGCCGCCGGCTTCAGCCCGGCCGACGTCGACAAGGTCACCCGCCTCATCAAGATCAACGAGTACAAGCGCCGCCAGGCACCGATCGGCATCCGCATCACCCACCGTGCCTTCGGACGCGATTGGCGCTACCCGATCACCTCGAAGTTCCGTGCTTAAATCGCGCTTGAGTTCCCTCTTTTCCCGGAGTGCCCCATGAAGCAGATCACCGCCATCATCAAACCGTTCAAGCTCGAGGAAGTGCGCGAAGGGCTGGCCGAGGTGGGGGTGTCCGGTCTGACCGTCACCGAGGTCAAGGGTTTTGGCCGTCAGAAGGGCCACACCGAGCTCTACCGCGGCGCCGAGTACGTTGTCGACTTCCTGCCCAAGGTGAAGATCGAGGTGGTGGTCAAGGATGTGGACGTTGATCGCTCGATCGAGGCCATCGTCAAGGCCGCCAAGACCGGCAAGATCGGCGACGGCAAGATCTTCGTCACGCCGGTGGAGCAGGTGGTGCGCATCCGCACCGGCGAAACCGACGAATCGGCCGTCTGAGGGCCGTTCGGGCGCGCTTCAGGTGCGCCGGTAGTCGGCCGGCAGCCTGGACTGGGCGGCTGACAGCGCGTCGAGCAGCAAGGTCGGGTCGGCATGCGATTGCAGCATCGCCATCTGGCTGCCATCCATGAAGCCTGCAGCCACGGTGCGCTGCAGGAACTCCTGCAGCGGAGCCCAGAAGCCATCCACCTCCAGCAGGCCCAGCGGCTTGTCGTGGTAGGCCAGGTGGCGCCAGCTCCACATTTCGAAGAGTTCCTCGAAAGTACCGATGCCACCGGGCAGCGCGACAAAGGCGTCGGCTTCCTCGGCCATGCGCATCTTGCGCTGATGCATGTTCTGCACCACCACCAACTCGGTCAGGCCGCGGTGGCCCACCTCGCGCTCCAGCAGCCGCTCGGGGATCACGCCCAGCACGGTGCCTCCGGCGTCCAGCGTGGCGTCGGCCACCTCACCCATCAGCCCCACGTTGCCGCCGCCATAGACCAGTCGCCAACCGCGCAGACCGATGGCCCTGCCCATCGCCCGTGCCGAGGCGGCATAGGACGCCAGGGTGCCATGGCGTGAGCCACAGTACACACAGACGCTGAACGGGCGGGTCCCGCTCACGCCAGCCTCTGCCAGAGGGCACCCAGCCAGATGCCGGCAGTCAGCAGCAGCGACAGCATCACTGCAGCGCTGCCGAAATCCTTGGCCCGTCCGGACAACTCGTGGTGCTCGAAGCCGATGCGGTCGATCGCCGCTTCGACGGCTGAGTTCAACAGCTCGACCACCATCACCAGCAGCACCGAGCCGGCCAGCAATGCCACCTCGACCCATGTACGGCCCAGCACGAAGGCCAGCGGCAGCATCACCACGGCCAGCCAGGTCTCCTGACGAAAGGCGCTCTCACCCTGATAGGCCTGGCGCAGGCCCGCAGCCGAATAGCCGGCGGCGTGAACGATACGGTCGAGGCCGGTGCGGCCCTTGTGTGGATTGCTCATCAGGGCCGCGATTGTGCCAGCCGGGCTCAGGCGCGTGGGTCGGGCCTGGCAGGGCGCCAATCGATCAGGCGCGTGCCGCACAGCACGTCGTGCCAATACTGGCGGTCGGCACGCAGGTGCGTGGTGCCGGCATAGACCAACGCCCACAGCGTCATCCAGCCGAACAGCACGCTGCCGTCGGTCCAGTGCAGCAGCGCGGCCGAACCCAGCGCGGGAACGAACCAGATGTAGCTGGCCAGGTAGCGTGCCACGGCACGGACCTGACCGACCGGCCGACCATGGCTGTCGACCAGGCGAATGTGCCAGGCACGCATGGCCACCGTCTGGCCGCCACGTGACCAGAACCAGCCGAAATAGATCCCCAGCACCAGGAACAGAAAGGCCTGCAGCGCCTCACGGCCCCGCAGCGCATGGGTCTGCTGGGTCAGGGATGAAAACAAGTAGCCAGCGATCATCACCACGCCGAACAGCAGCACGCCTTCATAGACCAGGCAGGCAAGCCGACGGCGCAGCGACGGTGCGCCGGGCACACCCTGGGCCTGGGAGCGGACGCTCACGACGCAGAGGCCGACGGCGCCGTGGGCATCGGTGGCGTGGCGACTTCGGGGGCCTTGGGGGCCTTGGGCGGCTTGGGCAGCAGCGTGGTGCGGTCGACTGCGTGCGGACCGACCTCGATCTTGGGTCGCGGCGCGCTGGCCGCAGGCCGGGGACTGGGCGGGGCCTGGGTGATCAAGCGCGTGGTGGCGCCTGGGCCGGCCTGTACCAGAGACGGTCCGACAGCTCGAGGCGCTAGAGCTGGCGCTGGGGCGACGCTGTTGGCCTTGGCGGCCAGGGCGTCCACCGGTGCGCGGCGAAGCTTGCCGGCCGGC
>JAFLDI010000137.1 GCA_017302485.1 Burkholderiales bacterium
GGTCCAGACCGGGTTCTTGCCCTGGTTGTTGGCCCGCGCGCGCAGCACGAAATTGCCGATCTCGTTGCGGAAGTCCTTGGGGTTGGCAATGCCCGCGGGCTTCTCGATCTTCTCCAGCTCGGCATTGAGCGCCGCGCGGTCGAAGACCTCGCCGGTGTCGGTGTCGCGGTACTCCTGGTCCTGGATCCAGTAGTCGGCGTAGGTGACGTAGCGGTCGAAGATGTTCTGGCCGTACTCGGAGTAGCTCTCCAGGTAGGCGGTCTGGATCTCCTTGCCGATGAACTCGGCATAGCGCGGGCTGAGCTGCTCCTTGATGAAGGCGACGAACTTTTCCTCGGTCTCCTTGGGGAACTGCTCGCGCTCGATCTGCTGCTCCAGCACGTACATCAGGTGCACCGGGTTGGCGGCCACCTCCTGGCTGTCGAAGTTGAAGACCTTGGAGAGGATCTTGTAGGCGAAGCGCGTGCTGATGCCGCTCATGCCTTCATCGACACCGGCGTAGTCGCGGTACTCCTGGTAGCTCTTGGCGCGCGGGTCGGTGTCCTTGAGGTTCTCACCGTCGTAGACCTGCATCTTGCTGTACAGCGATGAGTTCTCGGGCTCCTTCAGGCGCGTGAGGATGGCGAACTGGCTCATCATCTTCAGTGTGCCCGGGGCGCATTTGGCCTCGGCCAGGCTGGAGCTGCGGATCAGCTTCTCGTAGATCTTGACCTCTTCGCTGACGCGCAGGCAGTAGGGCACCTTGACGATGTAGATGCGGTCGAGGAAGGCCTCGTTGTTCTTGTTGTTGCGGAAGGCCTTCCACTCGCTCTCGTTGGAGTGCGCCAGCACCACGCCGTCAAACGGGATGGCGCCGAAGCCCTCGGTGCCCTTGAAGTTGCCTTCCTGGGTGGCGGTGAGCAGCGGGTGCAGCACCTTGATCGGCGCCTTGAACATCTCGACGAATTCCAGCAGGCCCTGGTTGGCCAGGCACAGGCCGCCGGAGTAGCTGTAGGCGTCGGGGTCATCCTGGGCGTAGCTCTCGAGCTTGCGGATGTCGACCTTGCCGACCAGGCTGGAGATGTCCTGGTTGTTCTCGTCGCCCGGCTCGGTCTTGGCAATGCCCACCTGCTTGAGGATGCTGGGGTAGCGCTTGACCACCTTGAACTGCCGGATGTCGCCGCCGAACTCCTCCAGGCGCTTGACCGCCCAGGGGCTCATGATGCGGTTGAGGTAGCGCCGCGGGATGCCGAACTGCTGCTCCAGCAGCGGGCCGTCCTCGACCACGTCGAACAGGCCCAGCGGCGACTCGTTCACCGGCGAGCCCTTGATCGCGTAGAAGGGCACCTCCTGCATCAGTGCCTTCAGGCGTTCGGCGATGGAGCTCTTGCCGCCGCCCACCGGGCCCAGCAGGTAGAGGATCTGCTTCTTTTCCTCCAGGCCTTGGGCGGCATGGCGGAAGTAGGACACCACCTGCTCGATCGCGTCCTCCATGCCGTAGAACTCGGCGAAGGCCGGGTAGATCTTGATGACCTTGTTGGCGAAGATGCGCGACAGGCGCGGGTCGTTGCGCGTGTCCACCATCTGCGGCTCGCCAATCGCCTTGAGCATGCGCTCGGCGGCGGTGGCGTAGGCCAGGGGGTTGCGCTTGCATTCGGCGAGGTAGTCCTCGAGGGACATTTCCTCCTCGCGGGTGCGCTCGTAGCGGGCGGCGAAGCTGCTGATCACGTCCATGCCAGACCTCCTGTGGGGCATCAGGGGGCGCTCGCCGGAGATCAAGCCGGCGGGGCGTCCGGGAAGTTCTGATGGCGTCCCGGCTGGACAGACCCGGGCGTCATCAGAGCTTTCCGTGTGGTCAGTGCATGGGGCGCAGCTTCTCGCGGGTGGCGGGCCTTCCAAAGCCTGAGAAACGGGGCCTTGCGCAGGCTTTTCATCGCAAGGACCATGCCGCACGGCTTTGGTTCCGCAGCGGGCTGGACCGCCCCATGATGGCCTCAACGCGCACCGGGTGCATGCGGGTTGACGCCAAGACGGTGCGAACATCGGGGTCATGAATCGACACTTGGCGCTGCTGGCCCTGTGCCAGGGCTTGTTCCTGACCAACAACGTCACCTTCATTGCGATCAACGGCCTGGTGGGGCTGGCGTTGGCGCCAGTGGGCTGGATGGCCACGCTGCCGGTGACCGGCTATGTGGTGGGCGGCGCACTGAGCGCGCCGCTGGTGGCGCGGGTGCAGGCGCAATGGGGCCGCCGGCGGGCGTTTCAGCTGGGCCTGGTGGTGGCCATGCTGACGGCGGCCTGGTGCGCGTGGGCGATCTGGCGGCAGGACTTCTGGAGCCTGCTGGCGGCCACCGTGGTGGCCGGCTTCTACAACGCCAATGCCCAGCTCTACCGCTTCGCCGGGCCCGAGTTGGTGGCGCCCGAGAAAAAGGAGATGGCGATCTCGCTGGTGCTGGGCGGCGGCATCATCGGTGCCTTTGCCGGCCCCAATCTGGCCAGCGCCACGCGCGACTGGCTGACCGTGCCCTTTGCGGGCGCGTACCTCGCGCTGATCGGCGTGGCGGCACTGGCGCTGGTGGCGCTGTCCTTCATCGAGTTCCCGCCGCACCAGGCGCCGGCCCCGGGCGCCGCGCCGGGTCGCTCGGTGCGTGAGCTGGCGCGCCAGCCGGCCTTTGTGGTGGCCATCCTGGCGGGTTCGCTGGGCTACGGCGTGATGAACCTGTTGATGGCGGCCACGCCGATCGCGATGGCGCAGTGCCAGCACCCGTTCTCGGCGGCGGCGCTGGTGCTGGAGTGGCACGTGCTGGGCATGTTCGTGCCAGGCTTCTTCACCGGCCATCTGATCAAGCGCTTCGGCGCCGTGGCGGTGATGGCGGTGGGCGTGGTGCTCAACCTGGCCTGCGTGGCGCTGGCGCTCTCAGGCGTGGCGGTGATGGACTTCCTCGGGGCCCTGCTGGTGCTGGGCGTGGGCTGGAACTTCCTGTTCACCGGCGCCACCACGCTGTTCACCACCACCTACCGGCCCGAGGAGAAGAACCGCGCCCAAGGTGCGATGGACACGGTGATGTTCTCGGTGATGGCCCTCACCTCGTTCTCGTCGGGTGCGCTGATCACCACCCAGGGCTGGACCTGGCTGAACCTGGGCTCGCTGCTGCCGATCGGCCTGGTGGCGCTGGCGCTGCTGTGGCTGGCACACCGGCGGCGCGCGGCCGCCGCGGCCTGACATTCACTCGTCGAGTGCGCCCAGCTTCTCGAGCAGGCCGTTGAGCTCGTCGATCGACGAGAAGCGGATCGCGATCTCGCCCTGCTCGCCACGGCGGGTCTTCTTCTGCACGCGGATCTCGACATCCGCGGTCAGCCGGTCGGAGAGCTGCTCCTCGAGCCGGACGATGTCGCGCGACTTCTCCTGCTTGACGCGCAGCAGGGGTGTCTGGCGGCCGGGGTTGAGGGTGTGGTTGACCAGTTTCTCGGCATCCCGCACCGACAGCTTCCTGGCGACGATCTCGTTGGCCGACAGCACCTGCTGCGCGCCGGGCAGGGCCAGCAGTGCGCGGGCATGGCCCATGTCGAGGTCGCCCGCCATCAGCAGCTTCTGCACCGGCTCGGCCAGGTTGAGCAGGCGCAGCAGGTTGCTGGCGGCGCTGCGCGAGCGGCCCACGCTCTGCGCGGCGGCCTCGTGGGTCAGGCCGAACTCGTCGACCAGGCGCTTGAGGCCCTGGGCCTCTTCCAGCGGGTTGAGGTCCTCGCGCTGGATGTTCTCGATCAGCGCCATCACGGCGGCCGCCTCGTCGGGCACCGCCTTGACCAGCACCGGCACCTCGGTGAGTCCGGCCAGCTGGGCGGCGCGGAAGCGCCGTTCGCCGGCGATGATCTCGTAGCGCGAAAGCACCGGGTCGCCCACCGGGCGCACCAGGATCGGCTGCATGATGCCCTGGCTGCGGATGGACTCGGCCAGCTCGTAGAGCGAGCCCTCGTCCATGCGCGTGCGCGGCTGGTACTTGCCGGCCTGCAACTGGGCCACGGCCAGCGTGGCGGGGGCGCCGTCGCGGGTCTCGGCGGGCTTGGGGCCGTCGCCGACCTTGGGGCCTAGCAGCGCCTCCAGGCCCATGCCCAGGCCCTTGGGTTTCTTGGTTGCCATGGGGCCTATTGTCGGCGATCAGCTGTCGTCGTCGACCGGCTCGGCCAGGCTGCGCAGCAGCGCCCGGCCCTCGGCCCAGTCGCCCAGGCCCGAGTCGCCGTTGAGGTGGCCGAAGGGGCCGATCTCCAGCGCCGCGGCGCCCCAGTCGCCGGCCATCTCGTGGGCGCGCTCGCTGCTGCAGAAGGGGTCGTCGCTGCTGATCACGGCGATGGCCGGGAAGGGCAGGGCGCGGCGGATGATGGGCGACCAGCTGGCGATCTGCGGCGGTGCGTCGGCGCGTTCGATGTCGGGCGGCGCCACCAGCAGTGCGCCGGCCACGCGGGCGGTGTGCTTGCTGTGGGCGGCCCAGGCGGTCACCAGCTGGCAGCCCAGGCTGTGCGCCACCAGCACCGCGGGGCGGGCCTCGGCCAGCAGGGCCTCTTCCAGCTGCATCATCCAGTCGCCCCGCTTGGGCCACAGCCAGTCGTGCTGCTGCACCCGGGTGTCGCCGTGCAGGGCTTCCCAGCGGCTCTGCCAGTGGGCGGGGCCGGAATCCTGCCAGCCGGGCAGCAGGAGGATGCGGGGAGAAGGGTTCATGGCTGGGGTTTCTACCGTAGGATCGGAGGTTCTTCGGATTCTTGCGCACCGGACGTGCGCGTGGGGCAGATCGATATGACGTTCAAGGTGTTCGTGGATGGCCAGGAAGGCACCACCGGCTTGCGGATCCACGAGTACCTCGCGGGCCGCGCGGACCTGGAGGTGCTGAGAATCGATGCCGACAAGCGCAAGGACGCGGCCGAGAGGGCGCGCCTGATCAATGCCTCGGACATCACCTTCCTGTGCCTGCCCGACGCTGCCTCGCGAGAGGCCGCGGCGATGGTCACCAACCCCGGGACCTGCCTGATCGACGCCAGCACCGCCCACCGCACGGTGCCGGGCTGGACCTACGGCATGCCCGAGCTGGCGCCGGGCCAGCGTGATGCCATCCGCGCCGGCAAGCGAATCGCCAACCCGGGTTGCCACGCCAGCGCCTTCGTGCTGGCGGTGCGGCCGCTGGTGCACGCCGGCCTGCTGCCGGCCGATGCGCCGGTCACGGCCACGTCAATCACCGGCTACTCGGGCGGTGGCAAGAGCATGATCGCCCAGTACGAGGCCGGCGGTGATGCGGCGCTGACGGCGCCGCGCCCCTACGCGCTGGCGCTGGCGCACAAGCACCTGCCCGAGATGAAGGCCCACACCGGCTTGGCCCGGCCGCCGGTGTTCATGCCCATCGTGGCGAGCTTCTACAAGGGTCTGGCGGTGAGTGTGCCCTTGCATCTGTCGTCTCTGAAGCCCGGCACGACCGGCGCGCAGCTGCAGCAGGCGCTGGCCGAGTACTACGTCGGCGAGCGCTTCATCCGCGTGATGCCGCTCTCGGACCCTGACACCCTGGCCGGCGGCTTCTTCGACGTGCAGGCCTGCAACGACACCAACCGGGTGGACCTGTTCGTCTTCGCCAACGACACGCAGGCGGTGGTGATGGCGCGGCTGGACAACCTGGGCAAGGGCGCCAGCGGCGCCGCGGTGCAGGCGATGAACGTGCACCTGGGCTGCGAGGAGTCGCTGGGCCTGTGAGGCCCGCGACCCCAGGCGCCCCTCACTGCACCACCAGCTCGACCCGGCGGTTGCGCGCGCGGCCGTCCTCGGCCGCGTTGCTGGCCAGCGGCGCCAGGTTGGCCACGCCGCGCGGCTGCAGGCGGCGCGCGTCGATCTTGTAGGGCGCGGCGCTCAGCGCGGCCACCACCGCTTGCGCGCGCTGTTGCGACAGCGCCAGGTTGGCGTCCAGCGCGCCCTGGTTGTCGGTGTGGCCGACGATGTAGACCTTCAGCGCGGGCTGGCTTTGCAGCAGCTTGGCCATCTCGTCGAGCTGGGCCTTGGACTCGGGCTTGATGTCGGCCTTGCCGGTGTCGAAGAACAGGCCGTAGAGCGCGATCTTGCCCTCGCTTTGCAGGCCGGCCTGCAGCGCCTTGGCGTCCACCGTGACCTGACCGGTGGGCATGGCCTTGGGCTCGATGATCTCGAGGTAGGTGGCGGTGGTGCGGGTGTCTTCGCCGACCGCGCTGGAGGTGTAGGTGAGCACATACACCTCACGACCGCCTTGGTTCAGGCTGCCCACCAGCATGCGGCCGTCGTAGTTCAGTGGCGAGGACACGTTGTAGGTGCCGCTGTTGACGCTGGCGATCGAGCCCTTGGACCAGGCCATGCCGGCGTCGATGTCGGCGGTCTTGGTCCACGAGAAGTAGAGCTTGCTGCAGTCGCGGTCACAGGCGTAGAGCTTCTTCAGGCCGGCGGCCAGCAGCGCGGTCTCGTAGTTGCGGTGCACCTCCAGCGGGGTCTTGCCCAGTGGCGCCAGGTAGACCAGGCGGGTGAGCTTGCCCTCGACGATGCGGGTGTCGACCAGCTTGGAGCGGCCGTCGTTGCTTTCGCGGTCGGACAGTGGCAGCAGGGCCTGGTCCCAGTCGGCCTTCTTGAAGCCCACCAGGGTGGAGCCGGCGAAGCGTTTGACCAGCGGGTGGTCGGCGCTGCCGGGCAGGTCGGCGTAGCTGGAAGTGGCCGACCAGGCCGGCGCAGCCAGAAGCAGGCAGGACAGGGTGGCGGCGGCGCGCCACAGCGCCCCGAGGTGAGAAACGGACATCGATCGACTCCCTGGAAACTTGTTGGTGTGAGTGCCCACAACGCACGAGCGGCGCGGCCGGTGGACCGGCTGGGCGGAAGGAGTCTAGCGCCGGCTCAGGCGTTGACGCGCTGCACCATCTCGCGCGCGAACTCGACGAAGGCTTGCGCGCCTTTGGACGCCGGATCGAACACCACGCCCGGCAGGCCGTAGCTGGGCGCCTCGGCCAGGCGCACATTGCGCGGGATGACGGTGTTGAAGACCTTGTCACCAAAGTGCGACTTGAGCTGGTCGCTGACCTGGGTCTGCAGCGTGATGCGCGGGTCGAACATCACCCGCAGCAGGCCGATCAGCTGCAGGTCGCGGTTGAGGTTGGCGTGGACCTGCTTGATGGTGTTGACCAGGTCGGTCAGGCCTTCGAGCGCGAAGTACTCGCACTGCATCGGGACGATCACCCCATGGGCGCTGCACAGACCATTGAGGGTGAGCAGGCTCAGCGACGGCGGGCAGTCGATCAGCACGAAGTCGTAGTCGGTGTCAGCGGCCTTCAGCGCGCGGCGCAGGCGTTCGTTGCGGTGCTCCAGGGGGACCAGCTCGACCTCGGCACCGGCCAGCTCGCGGTTGGCACCCAGCACGTCGTAGCCCGCCTTCTCGGCGCGGGCGCGGGCCTCGGCAACGCTGGCGCTTTCCAGCAGCACGTCGTAGACGCTCATCTCCAGGCTGCGCTTGTCCACGCCCGAACCCATCGTGGCATTGCCTTGCGGGTCCAGGTCAACCAGCAGCACGCGCTGCCCTACCTTGGCCAGGCCGGCGGCCAGGTTGACGCAGGTGGTCGTCTTGCCGACGCCGCCTTTCTGGTTGGCGATGCAGAAGATGCGGGACATGGTGGGCTGGGATGGGCGCGTGGGGGCGGGGCGATTGTCGCTGGAGTCGACCAGTGGTTGGCGGCTTTCTGCCCACAGCGGCCGTAGGCCGCTGTGGGCCTCGACCGCTGCAGTGTGCCAACGGTGGATTCAGCCAAGGACTGAGTGGCCTGGGGATGGCGGCGCTGTCGGGGCACCGAGGAGCGCAGACGCCCCGGGGCGCGCGCCGCAGGCGCGCTTCGTGCACTGACTTGGTCGACACTGTTTGACCGCAGCGAGCCGCAGGCGAGCGTAGGGAGTTTGGCGACCACCCCGGGGCGTTGAGCACCGCAGGGGGCGGAGCGGGAACAGCAGACAGTCCCTGCGGACTGT
>JAFLDI010000138.1 GCA_017302485.1 Burkholderiales bacterium
TTGGTGGCGAACGGCTCGGCGCCGATCGCGCGCCTGCTCGGTGGCGCGGCGGTGAACGGCACGCTGCTCGACGACGTCGACTTCCGCGAGCTGTCGAGCCGCATCGGCGGCGTGAAGCCGGCGCTCACCCTCCACGCGGCGGCTGCTGAACTCGGCCGCGTGTTGTTCGCCGGCGCGTCGCCGGTGCTGCGGGCGCAGTTCGCTGCCTCCGGCATGCGCGACGCGCGTTCGGTGGTGGTGGCGGTGCCCCCGTCGCCTTCCGGGCTGAGCACCACGGTGTTGATGCGCCGCAGCGACGGCACCGCCCTCGATGGTTGGTTGGCGCTCACCCAGCGCCAGCCGCTGAGCGCGCTGCTCGCCGACCTGCCGCGCGGGGGCTTGTGCAGCGTGACGCTGGCGCTCGACCCCAAGGTGGTGCGCAAGAGCGACGCGCTGCCGAACGTCAGCTCCTTCTACGGCTCGCTCGCCAGCGGCTGCGCCGACGTCGGCCTCAGCCTCGAGCAGCAGGTGCTGCAGCGCCTGAAGGGGCCAGCCGGAGTGCAGTTGGTGGTTAACCGCCGCCAGCAGGTCGGCGCTGCAGGCCAGCAGGAAGCCGCCACCTGGCTGGCGCACCACCAGGAAGGTGGCGATCAGCCGTCCCTTGGCCGTGCAATAGCCCGCCCATCGGGCCTCGCCCGCTTGCATGCCCAGCACATCGTTGCTGAGTTGTCCCTGCAGGAAAGCGGCAGCATCGTCGCCGCCGGCCTGGATCAGGGCCCAGTCGTCCAGGCGCTGCACGCCGTCCAGCGGCGGTGTCAGAGGGTCTGAGGCATTCATCGGCCCGATTATCATCGCCACCCGCAATGGCCCGGTGGCGGGCTTGGACATCGAGGCCTGGCGCCGAATGAAGCTGATTCGATCCCTGCTGGCGCTGCTGACGCTGGCTGCCGTGGTGGCTGCAACCGGCGTCGCCTGGTGGCTGCACCGGCCGCTGCCGCTGCGGCTGGCCGCGGTCGAGGTGTCGATCGAACCCGGCACCTCGCCGCGCGAAGTGGCCCAGGCCTGGACGGCGGCGGGGGTGGACACCTCAGCTCAGGCACTGTTCCTGTGGTTCCGCATCTCGGGCGACGCTCGTCGAATCCGCGCCGGCAGCTATGCGCTGGAGCGGCCGACCACGCCGCGCGAGCTGCTCGAGATGATGGTGCGTGGCGACCAGACCCTGCAGACCGTGCGCTTCATTGAGGGGTGGACCTGGCGCCAGGTCCGCCAGGCCCTGGCCCAGGCCGAACACCTGCGCCATGAAACCGCCGGCATGAGCGATGCCCAGGTGGCCGCTGCGCTGGGCCTGACGGCGGACTCGCCAGAGGGCCGGCTGTTTCCCGACACCTATGTCTACAGCCGCGGCGTCAGCGACCTGACCGTCCTGCGCCGAGCCCAGCAGGCCTTGCAACGGCGGCTGGAAAGTGCGTGGGCCGAGCGGACGCCCGAGTTGCCGCTGAACCACCCGGATGAGCTGTTGACGCTGGCGTCGGTGGTCGAGAAGGAGACCGGTCGTGAGGCCGACCGGCCCCTGGTGGCCGCCGTCTTCGTCAACCGGCTGCGCATCGGCATGCCCTTGCAGTCCGATCCGACGGTGATCTATGGCCTGGGAGAACGCTTCGACGGCGACCTGCGCCGGGCGGACTTGCAGACGGACACCCCGTACAACAGCTACACCCGCCGCGGTCTGCCGCCCACACCGATTGCGATGCCCGGGCTGGCCTCGCTGCGAGCCGTGGCGCGGCCGGCCAACAGCCGGGCCCTGTACTTCGTGGCCCGTGGTGACGGCAGCAGTGTCTTCAGCGACTCGCTGAGCGACCATAATCGGGCGGTGAATGAGTTCCAGAGGCGGCGCAGTCCATGAGTGGCGGCGCCCGATTCATCAGCTTCGAGGGCATCGATGGCGCCGGCAAGTCATCGCACATCGATGCGGCGGCCGAGGCACTCCGGGCGCGCGGCCACCGGGTGCGACTGACGCGCGAGCCGGGGGGCACGCCGCTGGCCGAGTCCTTGCGCGAGCTGTTCCTGCACCAGGCGATGGACGGACTGACCGAGGCGCTACTGGTCTTTGCCGCCCGCCGCGACCACCTGCGCAATGTCATCCTTCCCGCCCTGGCTGCCGGCGAGACGGTGCTCTGCGACCGTTTCACCGACGCCACCTTTGCCTACCAGGGCGCGGGCCGCGGTTTTGACCTCACTCAGCTGGGTCAGCTCGAGGCCTGGGTTCAGGAGGGGCGCGACCCCGACCTGACGCTGTGGTTTGATGTGGCCCCCGAGGTGGCGGCGCAGCGGCGCGCCGCCGCCAGAACCGCCGACCGGCTGGAGCGCGAGGACATCGACTTCTTTGCCCGGGTGCGCAGCGGCTATGCGGCACGCGCCGCGGCGGCACCATCCCGCCTGGTGCAACTGGATGCCAGCCGGCCGCTGGACGAGGTGCGGCAGGCCGTGCTGGCCTGTCTGGCGGAGCGTTGCTGAGATGCGTCTTGAACCTCAGGCAATGCCCTGGCTGGATGCTCCGCTGGATCAACTGCTGGCCCGGCACCGCGGGCACGCGCTGATCCTTCAGGGGCGGTTTGGCGACGGACTGCTGGCCCTGGCCTGGCGTCTGGCGCGGGCCTGGCTGTGCGAATCGGGCGGCCCGCGCCCATGCGGCCAATGCGGCAGTTGCCATCTGGCCGAGCAGCAGGCCCACCCGGACCTGCGTCCTGTGCTGCCCGAGACCTGGCAATTGGCGCTGGGCCTGGCGGCGGCCGACGAGGGTGATGGCGACAGCAAGTCCTCCAAACGCAAGCCCAGCAAGGACATCCGGGTCGACCAGGTGCGCCAGGCAATCGACTGGAGCCACACCACCAGCGGCCGGGGTCTCGGCAAGGTGCTGCTGCTGTCGCCGGCCGATGCGATGAATGACGTCTCGGCCAACGCCCTGCTCAAGACGCTGGAGGAACCCGCCAGCGGCCTGCGCCTGCTGCTGTGCACCGAGGACGCCGCGCAGTTGCTGCCCACAATCCGCAGCCGCTGCCAGTCCTGGCGTCTGGCCAGCCCTGACGAGGCCCAGGCCAGGGCCTGGCTGGCCGAGCAGGGCCTGAGCCATGTCGACGAGCTGCTGCGCGCCTGCCAGGGCCAGCCGATGGTGGCCTGGCAGGCCGCTCAACAGGGCTGGACCGCGGAGGCCTGGCGTGATCTGCCTCGGCAGGTGGCACATGGCGATGCCTCGTCGCTGACCTCGCTGGCGCCCGCTGACGCCCTGCGGCAGCTGCAGCAGCTGTGCCACGACGCCATGGTCGTGGCGGTGGGCGGCGAACCCCGCTATGTCGACCGACGCGCCTTGCCGGCCAGATTGCACCTGGAGCGGCTGCTGCCCTGGTCGCGCGCGCTGGCGCAGGCGGTGCGCCAGCAGGACCATCCCTGGAACGCCGGGCTGCTCATCGAGTCCTTGGTGCTGCAGGGGCAGGCCGCCCTCGGCGGCGCCACGCCGACGCGCCGGGCTACACTGCGCCCATGAGCGAGTCCGAATCGCGCACACCGATGACCTCGGGCACGCGCCCCAGCGTGATCCAGCTCGTCTTTCGAGAGAAGGGCGCGCTGTACGCGGCCTACATTCCGCTGTTCAGCGAAGGGGGCCTGTTTGTGCCTTCGACCCGCGAGTACCAGTTGGGCGACGACATCTATCTGCTGTTGTCGCTGCCTGGCGATCCGCAGCGCTATCCGGTAGCGGGCAAGGTGGGCTGGATCACGCCGGCCAACACACCTGGCGGCCGCACCCAGGGCGTGGGCGTGCGGTTTCCGTCGGACGAGAAAACCCGGCTGCTGAAGCTCAAGATCGAGGAGCTGCTGGGCACGTCCATCTCCTCGAGCAAGCCGACGCAGACGATCTGATCGAGGCCACATGGCCAACAGGCCAATCGGCCACCAGGTCCGCACGATGTTTGTCGACTCCCATTGCCACCTGAGCTTTCCCGGTCTGCGCGAGCGCCTGCCCGAGGTGCTGCAGGACATGCACGCCGCCCAGGTCCGCGCAGCGCTGGTGATCTGCACCACGATCGAAGAGTTCGCCGAGGTTCGGGCGATCGCTGCCAGCGCGCCGAATCTGTGGGCCAGCGTGGGCGTGCACCCTGACAACGAGAACGTCCATGAGCCCGATGCCGAGGAACTGCTGCACCTGGCACACCAGGATAAGCGCGTGGTCGCCATCGGTGAGACCGGGCTGGACTACTACCGGCTGAACGGTCGCAGCGTGGCCGACATGGACTGGCAGCGCGAGCGCTTTCGCACCCACATCCGCGCAGCGGCGGCGGCTGATCTGCCGCTGGTCATCCACACCCGCAGTGCGTCGCAGGACACCTTGGACATCCTGCGCGAAGAAGGGCAGGGACGGGTGCGGGGCGTCTTCCATTGCTTCACCGAGACGGTGGCCGTCGCCCGTGCCGCGCTGGACCTGGGGTGCCATGTCTCGCTGTCGGGCATCGTGACCTTTCGCAATGCCGGCGAGTTGCGGGAGGTTGCGCGCATGCTGCCGCTGGACCGGTTGCTGATCGAGACCGACAGCCCCTATCTGGCGCCTGTGCCGCACCGGGGAAAACCCAATACGCCGGCCTATGTGCCGCTGGTAGCGGCCGAGATCGCCCGCGAGCGCGGCGTGCCGCTGGAGCAGATCGCCGAAGCCAGCACCCGCAATTTCGAGCGTTTGTTCCGAGTACAGATCCCCAGGGAGGCGGCATGAACATCTCGAGACGTCAGGCAGGGGGCTGGCTGGCCGGCGTGCTGCTGCTGGGATCCGCTGGTGCGCATGCGGACGTGTACGTCGACTTCTTCCGGGCGGTGAACGTTGACAATGTTCGCGGCGTGCGTGCGGCATTGGAGCGCGGGCTGGATCCGAATGTCCTTGACGAACGGGGCCAGTGCGCGCTGTACCTGGCCATCCGGGAGGACAACCCGCAGGTCTTCGAGCTGTTGCTGAACTGGCCCGGCGTGAAACCGGACCTGGCCAATGCGGTGGGCGAAACGCCCTTGATGATGGCGGCCCTGAAGGGCCAGCTGGACCGCATGCAGCAGTTGCTCGACCGGGGTGCCGCCCCGCACAAGAGCGACTGGTCGCCGCTGCACTACGCAGCCACCGGACCCAGTGCGGCAGCGGTCCGCCTGTTGTTGGACAAAGGAGCGCCGATCGATGCGCGCTCGGCCAATGGCAGCACACCGCTGATGATGGCCGCGCGCTATGGCGATGAGCAGTCGGTCATCCTGCTGATCGAACGCGGTGCCGACCTGGCGGCGCGCAACGGCCTGGACATGGACGCCTTCGCGTTCGCACGGGGGGCCGACCGGGACTGGATGGTCCGCACGCTGGAGCAACAGCAGCGCCGGCGCGCCGCCGTGCCCCGCTGAGCCTGCCGACGGCGGGCTTCGGACGCGTCTGTCAGGCAAACGCTGACACAGGCTTTGTCGGCGCGCCGACTACTGCCAGGTCCCGGTCCTCTCTACAGTCTGGCTCATCGGCTCCGGCCCCAGGAGCCCCGCCAGGAGAGTTCCATGCGTTCCACCCAGACCCGCAGCAACCCGTTCACGATGATGATGAACCCCGAGGCCATCATCCAGGCTGTCGAGCGCTCCGAGCGCCTCAATCGCCTGCAGCGCCGCGTCTGCCGCCCACTGGACAAGCCATTGATTCCCAAGATCGTGCCTGCCGAGCAGGCGGCCTTCGACGAAGCGGTGGAGCTTGAAGACGACATGCCGACCGACGAGTTGAACTGAGTGCCTGCGGGCGCTTCGACGCGCTCTCGCAGCCCTGAATGCGCGACAATGTATATTATGTTAACTCTCTGATCGGCCTCGTCGGTCGAACTGAACTAGGGGGGCCGCCAACTTAGGGGCTTTTCGTGGAGCGCCTCAGCGGCGCAGCATCAACGCCATGATGCAATCCTCCCAAGCCGGCGCATCGCCACGCGAAAGCCGTGCCCCTGAGGACAATCAGGAGCCGACCAGCCAGCGGCGCAGCCTGGAGATCAGCGACCTCAGACTGTCGTTCGGCGCTGTACAGTGGATTCAGTCCTTCGACATTGATCACCGCCCGATCGAGCTGGCGCTGCGCTTTCCGCGCCTGGCCAATCTCCTCAGTGGCCTGTGGAGCGACGCACCGGCAGCCCTGGCTGTCCTGGATGATCTGCTGACCGATCACCGCGGCGGGCGCACAGGGTTCCCGGAGGCCGTCCGGCTGGAGTTGATGGTGCTCCGGTCCCGCCTGGGTGGCACAGCGTGAATCCGCTTTGAGCAAGTGCGCGACGCGCCCATTCCTGACCACCCTCCTCGACCCGGCCGCGCACCACGTCTGGGTCGAGGCGCACTGCGGGGCCGGGATTCACGGACGACACGACGCACTGACGAGCTCCCCCGTGACAGCCGCATGGACCGCCCCGGAGGGCGTCGGGCCTCACGCAGACCTGGAAAGAGAAAAGCCCCGGCGTGCGGGGCTTTGGTGGTGTCTGCTCGAATGTCGACGGACATCCCGAGACGAGTTGGTTGGCGGAGACGGAGGGATTCGAACCCTCGATGGAGTTTTTGACCCCATACTCCCTTAGCAGGGGAGCACCTTCGGCCTCTCGGTCACGTCTCCAACCTAAGCGCGTATTCTAGCCTGAATATTGGCGCTTCAGTCGGCGCTCTCGGCGGTGGGTTCGATCGAGGCATCCAGATCAAAGGCCTTGTGCAGTGCGCGCACCGCCAGCTCCATGTACTTCTCGTCGATGACGACCGAGGTCTTGATCTCCGAGGTGGTGATCATCTGGATGTTGATGCCTTCCTCGCTGAGCGCGCGGAACATCGTGCTGGCCACGCCGGCGTGGCTGCGCATGCCGATGCCAACGATCGAGACCTTGCAGATCTTGGCGTCGCCCAGCACCTCGGCCGCGCCGGTGGCGGGCAGCACCTTGGACTTGAGCAGATCCAGCGTGCGCTGGTAGTCGTTGCGGTGCACGGTGAACGAGAAATCGGTCTTGCCGTCGTGCGAGACGTTCTGGATGATCACGTCCACATCGATGTTGGCATTGGCAACCTCGCCCAGGATCGAGTAGGCGATGCCAGGCTTGTCGGGCACGCCCAGCACGGTGACCTTGGCTTCGTCGCGGTTGAAGGCGATGCCCGAGACAACGGCTTGTTCCATTTTTTCGTCTTCCTCGAAGGTGATCAGGGTGCCGGATGCGGCCTCTTCAGTGATGTCGATGTCCCAGGGCGTGAAGCTGGACAGCACGCGCAGCGGCACCCGGTACTTGCCGGCGAACTCCACCGAGCGGATCTGCAGCACCTTGGAGCCCAGGCTGGCCATCTCGAGCATTTCCTCGAAGCTGATGCTGTGCAGTCGCTTGGCCTCGGGCACGATGCGCGGGTCGGTGGTGTAGACGCCATCGACATCGGTGTAGATCAGGCACTCGTCGGCCTTCATGGCCGCCGCCACCGCTACCGCCGAGGTGTCCGAGCCGCCTCGGCCCAGGGTGGTGACGTTGTTGTCATCGTCCACGCCCTGAAAGCCGGTGATGACCACCACACGGCCGGCGGCCAGGTCGGCCCGGACCCGGGCGTCATCGATGCTCTGTATGCGGGCCTTGGTGTAGGACGAGTCGGTGCGCACTGGCACCTGCCAGCCGGTGTAGCTCACCGCCTGCATGCCCTCGGCCTGCAGCGCCAGCGACAGCAGCCCCACCGAGACCTGCTCGCCCGTACAGGCGATCATGTCCAGTTCACGCAGCATCGCCGGTGTCTGCTGGGCAGGAGACAGGTCCTTGGCCAGCGCCAGCAGGCGGTTGGTCTCGCCGCTCATGGCCGAGGGAACGACGATCATCTGATGGCCGGCGCGTGCCCACTTGGCGACGCGTTTGGCAACGCTGCGGATGCGCTCGGTCGAGCCCATCGATGTGCCGCCGTACTTGTGAACGATCAAAGCCATGGAAGGAT
>JAFLDI010000139.1 GCA_017302485.1 Burkholderiales bacterium
GAAAGGCAGGGTCTTGGCCTCGGGCTCGACCGGGGTGGGGTCGGAGACCAGCGCGTCGATCGTGCCGTCGGCCAGCGCGGCGCGCAGCGCGGCGCGGTCGGCCTGCTGGCGCAGCGGCGGGTTCAGGCGCATCGCCGGGTTGAAGTAGCCGATGTCGACATCGGTCAGGTGCAGCGAGTTGATGCTGACATCGGCCGTCACCTTCAGGCCCTCGGCCTTGGCGCGGCGCAGCAGTTCGACACCGGCCGCGCTGGACAGGCGGCACAGGTGCACCCGCGCGCCGGTGGTGCGCATCAGCTCGAAGATGGTGTGCAGCGCGACCGTCTCGGCCGCCACCGGCACGCCCGACAGGCCCATGCGGGTGGCCACCGCGCCACTGGCCGCCACGCCCTTGCCCAGCCAGCCGTCCTGCGGCCGCAACCAGACGCCGTAGCCGTAGGTGGCGGCGTACTGCAGCGCGCGCTGCAGCACCAGCGTGTCCTGGATAGGCACCTCTGCCTGCGAGAAGCCGACGCAGCCGCTCTCGGTGAGCTCGGCCATCTCGGTGATGGCCTCGCCCTTCAGGCCGCGGGTCAGCGCGCCCAGCGGGAACAGCCGGCACAGCGACAGCTTGCGGGCGCGGAACTTGAGCATGTCGACCAGGCCGGGCTCGTCGAGCACGGGGTCGGTGTCGGGCGGGCAGACCAGGCTGGTGACGCCACCGGCAGCGGCGGCGTTGAGTTCGCTCTCGAGCATGCCCTCGTGTTCGTGACCGGGCTCGCGCAGGCGTGCCGCCAGATCAACCAGACCGGGGGCGACGATGCAGCCGCTGGCATCGATCACGCGGGCCGCGTCGAAGCCGGCCGGTGCGCTGCCAATGGCCACGATGCGCCCCGCCGCCACCGCCACGTCCGCAGGCTCGTCGCGCCCGGTCGCCGGGTCGATCACCCGGCCGCCTTTGATCAGGATCTTCATGCTTCGTTACCTGCAATGATCGACATGACGGCCATGCGTACCGCGATGCCAAAGGTCACCTGCGGCAGGATCACGCTGTGGCTGCCGTCAGCCACCGAGGAGTCGATCTCGACGCCGCGGTTGATCGGTCCGGGGTGCATCACGATGCAGTCGGGCTTGGCCAGCGCCAGCTTGTCGGCGGTCAGGCCGTAGTGCTTGAAATACTCGCCGGCACTGGGCAGCATGGCGCCGCTCATGCGCTCGTTCTGCAGGCGCAGCATGATGATCACGTCGGCGCCGCGGATGCCCTCGGCCATGTCGTGGCAGACCCGCACGCCCATCTCGCGCAGGTCGCCCGGCACCAGGGTCTTGGGGCCCACTGCGCGGATGTCGGGCACGCCCAGGGTGGTCAGTGCGTGGATGTCCGAGCGGGCCACGCGCGAGTGCACGATGTCGCCAACGATGGCCACGCTCAGGCCCGTGAAGTCCTTCTTGAAGTGCCGGATCGTGTACATGTCCAGCAGGCCCTGCGTGGGGTGGGCGTGGCGGCCGTCGCCGGCATTGACCACGTGCACATGCGGCGCGCAATGCTGGGCGATCAGGTAGGGCGCGCCGCTCTCTGAGTGGCGCACGACGAACATGTCGGCATGCATCGCGCTGAGGTTGGCGATGGTGTCGAGCAGGCTCTCGCCCTTGGAGGCGCTGGACTTGGCGATGTCCAGGTTGATGACATCGGCCGACAGGCGCTTGGCGGCGATCTCGAAGGTGGTGCGGGTGCGCGTGCTGTTCTCAAAGAACAGGTTGAACACGCTCTTGCCGCGCAGCAGCGGCACCTTCTTGACCTCGCGGTCGTTGACCGACAGGAAGGTACCTGCGGTGTCGAGGATATGGCCCAGCACTGCCTTGGGCAGGCCTTCGATCGACAGCAGGTGGATCAGCTCGCCGTGGCGGTTGAGCTGGGGATTGCGCTTGGAGAGCATCGGGGTCACTGCTCCTGATCGTTCACGGTGAAGGTCAGCGCGCCGTCGGCCGTGCGGGCCAGCCGCAGACTCTGGCTGGCCGGCAGGGCCACGCGGGCGGCGGCAAAGGCAGGCTGGATCGGCAGCTGTCGTCCGCCACGGTCGACCAGCACGGCCAGCGTGACGCTGGCCGGACGACCGAAGTCGAACAGCTCGTTGATCACCGCACGGATGGTGCGGCCGGTGTAGAGGACATCGTCGATCAGCAGGATGTGGCGCCCGTCGATCGCGAAGGGCAGCTGGGTGGCGTCGGTGGTGGAGGCCAGACCGCGTTCGCTGAAGTCGTCACGGTGCAGCGCGCTGCTGATGACGCCGTGGCTGCCGGCCAGGCCGAGGTCGGCCTGCAGGCGCTCGGCCAGCCAGGCGCCGCCCGACCAGATGCCCACCAGCGAACTGTCAGGCCGCCACAGTGAGCGCACGCCGGCCAGCAGCTCGGCATACAGCGCGTCGGCGTCGAGGTTGAGGGTGCTCATGCGCAGGTGTCCCGCAGGAATTGGGTGAGGATGATTGCCGCCGAGGTCGCGTCGGCGTCAGCCGCGCCGCTGGCCAGGGCTTCGGTGGTGGTGTAGCGCTCGTCGACCTCATGCACCGGCAGGCCGAAGCGGCCGTGCAGCTGGCGGGCGAAGCGGCGCGCCCGCCGGGTATTGTCGTGCTCGGCGCCGTCCGGGTGGAAGGGCACGCCCACCACCAGGGCGTCAGGCGCCCACTCGCGGACCAGCAGGCCGATGGCCGCAAAGCGGGCATCACCCTCGGCGGCGATGGTGCGCAGCGGCTGGCCCTCGCCGAGCAGGCGGTTGCCGCTGGCCACGCCGACCCGCTTGAGGCCGAAATCGAAGGCGAGAAAGCGGGAGCCTGGAGCCGGGGCGGAGGCGCTTGCGGCGCTCACGCGTGCCCCGCTTCCTGGGACAGCATTCGCGGATCCACACCCAGCAACTGCATCGCACGCTGGTAACGCTGCTCCACCGGGGTGTCGAAGACCAGCGAGGCCTCGGCAGGCACTGTCAGCCAGCCATTGCGACCGATCTCGTCCTCCAGTTGCCCGGCGCTCCAGCCGCTGTAGCCCAGCGTGATCAGCAGGCGCTGCGGTCCGCGGCCGGCGGCGATGGATTCCAGCACGTCCTTGCTGGTGGTCATGGCCAGGCCATCGGGCACCGACAAGGTGCTGGCAAACGCCGCATCGCCGGCCTGGGGCTCATGCAGCACGAAGCCGCGCTCGGTCTGCACCGGTCCGCCGAAGTACACCGGCTGCGCAGCCAGCGCCTCGTCGGCCAGCGCGAGGTCGACCTTCTCGAAGAGCGCGCCCAAGGTGATGTCGGTGGGCTTGTTGATCACCAGGCCCAGCGCCCCCTGGGCGTTGTGCTCGCAGAGGTAGACCACCGAACCGGCAAAGTGACCATCCAGCATGCCCGGCATGGCAATCAGGAACTGATGGGTGAGGTTGATGCCGTCCGAGGCCATGCCCCGATTCTATTTCACCCGATCTGCAGGGCCGGCCGATTGGGGCGACACTCGGCACATGGACAAGGCCCTGGATCATGCGCTGGTGTGGTTTAGGCGCGACCTGCGCGCCGAGGACCATGCGGCGCTCTATGCCGCCTGCCGCGCTGCCCGGAAGGTGCATGGTGTGTTCGTTTTCGACACCGCCATTCTGGACACCCTGCCCCGCCGCGACCGCCGCGTGGCCTTCATCCGCGCCAGCCTGGTGGACCTGGACAGCCAGTTGCAGGCGCTGGGCCGCAGTCAGGGCCTGGAGCGGGTGCACCTGATCGTGCGGCATGGAGATGCGCGTGTGCAGATTCCGCAACTGGCGGCCCAGCTGGGCGTGCAAGCGGTCTTTGCCAGCCATGACGACGAGCCCGAGGCCCTGGCCCGCGACGCGCTGGTCCGCGGCCGTCTGGCCGACCTGGGCGTGGCGCTGCACACCATGAAGGACCATGTCGTCTTCGAGCGCAGCGAGGTGATGACCGGCAGCGGCACCTCCTACAGTGTGTTCACGCCCTACAGGAATGCCTGGCTGCGCAAGCTCACCGACTTTTACGTCCGGGCCTGGCCGGTGGCCCGCCACGCCCAGGCACTGGCCCCCTGGCCGGCCACGCTGGGCGAGCCCGGTGTGCCGACGCTGGCCGAGATCGGCTTCGAGGCGCCGCCGGCCGATGAGCCCCATCTGCCAGCCGGCAGCGCCGGCGGCGCCGAGTTGCTGGCCGACTTCCTGGACCGCATCGACCGCTACGACCGCGCGCGCGACTTTCCGGCGGTCAAGGGGCCGAGCTATCTGAGCGCCCACCTGCGCTTCGGCACGCTGTCGGTGCGACGCCTGGCACGCGAGGCCTGGCACCGGATGCAGGGCGGCTCGCGCGGCGCCGAGGTGTGGCTCTCAGAGCTGATCTGGCGCGACTTCTACCACCAGATCCTGCACCACCATCCGCGCGTGGTGGGACACGCCTTTCGACCCGAGTACGACGCCATCCAGTGGGAACACGGCAAGCATGCCGACGTGCTGTTCGCTGCCTGGTGCGAGGGTCGCACCGGCTATCCGCTGGTCGACGCCGCGATGCTGCAGCTGGCCCGTACCGGCTACATGCACAACCGCCTGCGCATGGTCACCGCCAGCTTCCTGGTCAAGGACCTGGGGCTGGACTGGCGACGCGGCGAGGCCTGGTTCGCGCTGCACCTCAATGACTTCGACCTGGCGGCCAACAACGGCGGCTGGCAGTGGGCCGCCAGCACCGGCTGCGATGCCCAGCCCTACTTCCGCATCTTCAACCCGGTCAGCCAGAGCGAGAAGTTCGACCCCGAGGGCAAGTTCATCCGCCGCTACCTGCCGCAGCTGGCCGGCCTGCCGGCGCGCGCCATCCATGCACCCTGGCTGGCCAGGCCGCTGGAGCTGGCCGAGTCCGGGCTGCGACTGGGGGTGGATTATCCGGAACCCGTGGTCAACCACGAGGAAGCCCGGCAGCGCACGCTGGCGCGCTTCGCCGTGGCGCGCGGCGCCAGGACGTGATCAGAAGAACTCGACGTCGCTGGTCTGCACCAGGTCGCTGAGCTCGCCCTCGCGCACCAGTGCCGCATGCGATCGCACCTGGTTGCGGCCGTGGCGCTTGGCGTAGTAGACGGCCATGTCGGCGCGCTCCACCGCGGCCGGCGGGGTGTCGCCCGAGCGCACGTCGGTGAAGCCCACGCTGACCGTCACATGCTGCACACGCGGGAACACATAGGCCTCGACCTGGGTGCGAAAGCGCTGCAGCGCGGCCATCGCCTCGTCTTCGCCAGGGCAGCGCAGCAGCACGACGAACTCCTCGCCACCGAAGCGGTAGAGCTTGTCGAGAAAGCGAAAGCTCTGGCGCATCACCCGCGACAGCAGCAGCAGCACCTCGTCGCCGATCAGGTGGCCGTGCTGGTCATTGACCTGCTTGAAATGGTCGATGTCGATCACGCCCAGGTAGTAGCGCTGCTCGCGCACCAGACGACGCTCAGGTTCGTCGACCCCGGTCGTCAGCGGCAGCGCCGACGCACGGTAGAAGGTGTCGTCAAAGCTCTTGCGGTTGAGCAGTCCGGTCAGGGTGTCGCACTCGGTGTAGTCGAGCAGGCTGACCAGGTTGCGGTAGATGTCGAGCAGGCCGCGCACATCGGCCAGGGCCTGGGGGTCCGGCGCAAGGCTCGCGCGCGCCTCGACCACGCCCAGGACGCCGGCGCTGCCGCGCAGCGGCAGCAGCGTCAGTGGGGCACCCGATGGCGGCGACACGGTCTCGGCGCTGCGCATGCAGTCCCGCCATCCAGGGTGCGCATCCAGCGCCGGCAGATCGCGCAACTCGATCCAGGACGGGTCGGCACAGCTGGCGCCCTCGGCCGGCCCCACCTGTGCCCCGACCAGCCATCGCTCGTCACCCGGATCGCCCAGCAGGCGGGCGACGCGGACTTCGTCGGCCGCCAACCGCAGCCGGACCGCTTGCGCCAGGCACAGGTCCATTTCCTCGCGGTTGCGCAGCGAGGTGAGCTGGGTGAGTTGCTCGATCAGGCCGGACATGGCGTTCAGGCGACAGGGTGCCCCTGCACCAGCTGGCGCACCAGCGCCAGCAGAGAGTCCTCATCGTAAGGCTTGCCGAGGTAATGGTCCACGCCCAGCTCGCGCGCATGGTCACGGTGCTTCTGGGCAATGCGCGAGGTGATCATGATCACCGGCAGATCCGCCCAGCGCGGCTCTCCGCGCACATTGCGTACCAGATCGAAGCCATCCATGCGGGGCATCTCGATGTCGCTGAGCATCAGCGCAGGGCGCTCGGCGGCCAGCATTTCCAGCGCCTCCAGGCCATCGCGGGCCAGCGCCACGCGGTAGCCCTCACGTTGCAGCAGGCGCTGGGTAACACGGCGCACGGTCAGCGAGTCATCCACCACCAGCACCAGCGGCACGGCCGGCTCGGCTGCGGCATCGACGTTCTGGGGGCGCTGCGGCGCGGGCAGGCTGGCCTGGGCCAGACGGGCACGGGCCTGCTCACCATAGATGGCGGCCAGCGCCACCGGGTTGTAGATCAGCACCGTCTGGCCGCTGGGCAGCAGCGACATGCCCGCCAGGCCCGGCAGACGCGCCAGTTGCGGCCCCAGGTTCTTGACCACCACTTCCTGGTTGCCCTGCACTTCGCGCACATGCACCACCACGCGCTGCGCGGCGGAGCGGATCACCACGACCTGGGCCGTGCGTCCCTCGATGTGGCCACGCTCGCCCATCTGCAACAGGCCGCCCAGCCAGAAGAAGGGCAGGTCACGGCCGTTGTGGGCCAGCACGCCGCTGGCGTAGGCCGCCTCCAGCTCGGCCGGCGTGATGCGCCGCACCTGCTCGACCAGGATGGAGGGCACCGCCACCACCTGGCCGCCCGCATCCAGCGGCACCACCTGGGTGACCGCGGTGGTCAGGGGCAGGATCAGCCGGAACGAGGTGCCCTGCCCGGTGGCCGACGAGGTCTCCACCCGGCCGCCCATCGCGGTCACCTCGGAACGCACCACGTCCATGCCAATGCCACGGCCGGCCAGTTCGGTCACCTCGTCGGCGGTGGTGAAGCCGGGGCGGAAGATCAGTTGCGCCAGTTCGGTCTCGGTGGGCCTGTCGTCGGCAGTCAGCAGGCCCGCGGCACGGGCACGCTCGGCGATGCGGGCCAGGTCCAGCCCGGCGCCGTCGTCGCGCACCTCGATGCGCACCTCGTTGCCCGAGGGTCGCACGCCCACTTCGATCGCACCCGTGGCCGACTTGCCTGTGGCCTCGCGCAGGCCCGGCGCCTCGATCCCGTGCACCACTGCATTGCGCAGCAGGTGTTCAAAGGAGGGTGTCATGCGGTCCAGCACGCTGCGGTCGAGCTCGACACTGCCGCCGGCCAGATCCAGCCGGACCTGTTTGCCGGTTTCCTTTGCGGCCTGGCGGACCACCCGGTAGAGGCGATCAGAGACGGTGTCGAACTCCACCATGCGGGCGCGCAGCAGGTCGTCCTGCAGCTCGCGGGTCAGGCGCGACTGAGCGGCCAACTGGTCTTCAGCCGTCTGCAACGACTGCTGCAGGCCGCGCTGCACCGTCCCCACGTCGCCGACCGACTCGGTCAGCATGCGGGTCAGCTCCTGCACCCGGGTGAAGCGGTCCATCTCGAGCGGGTCGAACGCCTGGTTGGACTGACGGGCGGCCTCCAGGCGCGAGGCCATCTGGGTCTCGGCCTGAAGATCCAGGTCACGCAGCTGGCGGCGCAGGCGCTCCAGGTTGTCGGTCAGCTCACGCAACTGACCACGCATCTGGCCGACTTCGGCGTCGATGCGGGCACGCGCCGAGCCCACTTCGCCGGCATGGCTGACCAGGCGATCCAGCAGCCCGGCGCGCACGCGCACCTGACCTTGGCTGGACTGCGCGACATCAACCGCGGCGACCCAGGCGGGCGTTTCCACCGGTGCCGCAAAGGCGCGCCAGTCGATGCGCGGCTGGTCGTCGCCCCAGGTCGGCGCGTCAACGACCTCGGGAGCCGCCGGCGCCGGC
>JAFLDI010000014.1 GCA_017302485.1 Burkholderiales bacterium
CAGGCCGGCAAAGTCGGGCACGCTGCGCGTGTGCGGACACTCGGTGCAGCGCAAGCGGTGCAGGCTGCCGTGGATCTCGATCAGGTTGCGCGAGCCGGCGAGGTGATGAAAGCTGTCGACGTTCTGCCCAGCGACATCCGCCGCTGGCTGGAGCCTTTCCTGGCCGACGTGTTCCAGGGCGGGCGCAACGAGGCCTATGTCTTCGGGCCGAGCGAGGTGGGCACCTGGTACGACTCCGACCTGGCCGGTGCGTACGTGACCGGGCTGGCCGTCTTCATGTCGCTCGACTACGCCCAAGCGCGCTTCACCCGCGACCTGGCCGACTTCATCGGCGGCCGGGCGGGCTTCGCGCAGGTTGCCTTCCGGTTTCCCGAGGGCACGCGCTTCCCCTGCCTGCCGGTGCAGGTCGACACCGGGCTGTGGTTTCCGCTGAGCGGCGTCTCGCTGTGTACAGCCGCCGAGATCGAGTTGGCGCAAGCGATGGGGGCCGAGCTGGACGTTCGCTTCGGCGTGGTCATTCCGCCGCTGCCGCGCGAGGAGGTCTTCGCCCGCAGCGCGCCGCTGCTCGAACGATGGCGGGCCGAGCGTGCGGCACGCCAGCAGGCCGAGGCTTCCTCGGGCATGTTGGAGCGTGCGGTCCCCGCCAACACCCCTGCCGACGATACGGGCGCTGCCGATGTCTTCGTGGCCCGCACAGAAATGCAGTTTCCGCCGCCCAGCCACGGCGACGAGGGCTACCGACCCATGGAGAGCTTCGGCATCTTCGTGCGCTGGCTTCGGCTGCGATTCCAGCGCAAGTCCCTGCCCTTCGAGTTCTGCAAACTGGTGGGCAACACACTGTACGGAACCACGGGTCAGGGCTACAGCGGGGTGCGGAGTTTCGGGCCCCGCCAGCTCGCCAGCCAGCCGATCGGGCCGTCCCGGGTGTCGGAAGCGGCCATCGCCGCCTTGGTGTGTGGTTTCGTACGCGCGACCGTCAGCGAGATCCTGTGGAAGCTGCCGCCCGACGCCACCGCGCTGTCGCTGACCACGGATGGCGCACTGATGAGCGTGCCCACCGACCAGCTCGATCTGTCGGGCAGCATCTGCCAGCGCTACCAGGCCCTTGTGGATCGTGTCGCACCGGGCACGGCCATGGTCGAGGCCAAGCACCAGGTCCGGCAGGCCTTCATTCCACGCACACGAGGCTGCTTCACGGTCGAGCGCGACGAGGAACACCCTGCCCTGTGCGCGAAGGCCGGTCACAAGGTGCTCATCCCCGACGACCTGCCTGACGCCGAAAAGAAGCGCCTGCGCACCCCGGAGGGCGAGTCCGACTGGATGATCCGCCTGGCACTGGGCCGCTACCCGCGGCAGAAGCTGCCGCGCGACTCGTTCTTCTCCCTGCGCGAGCAGCTGATCAACGATTGGGACCTGCAGAAGAAGACCCTGGACGTGGCTGTGGCCCTGGAGTACGACTTCAAGCGCCGGCCGGTCAACCCGCGCATGGTCCGCATGGCGCCGTACGGAGCCGAGCACCTGGCCTTCGACACCGAGCCATGGGACTGCGTCGAAGACGCCATGCTGACCCGCGAGGTGTTTCGGCGCTGGAAGCAGGAGAACAACCTCAAGACCCTGGACGATTGGCACCGCTGGCAGGCATCCTTGGTGGTGCACCTGGGCAATCGCCGCCGGCGGGTCATGCGTCCAGCCGCTCGGAAGGACGTCCACCAGCCCGCCACCCTGCGCCTGCGCGGCGCTACCGGGCAGAAGCACCTGCGTGGAGGCGCCGCCGGCCCGCTGCGCCTGGTCGTGCGCACCTTCCTCGCCGCGTTCACGCAGGGGGCCTGGGGACTGGCCGGCGAGAAGGCGCGTTGGACCTACAAGGAACTCGCCCTGTGGTTGACCGAGCTGGGCTACCCGGTCAGCGAGAGCGATGTGAAGAACGCTCGGCGCAGCCGGCTCGACGAGGGCGTCGCGGCGGACACGCCCGAGGTGCGGGGCTTCCTCAAGCGCATGAAGCAGCGGTTTGCCGGGATGGAGGTGGAACGGTTCGTGGCAGCTGGGTGACCGCAGAAACGGGGGAGGCAGCGAGCCTCTCCCTCGGTCGTTCCACACGCTGGCGATACGAAGCTGAACTGGCGCGTGAACTCCGGCCTGCGGTTCAATGAAGTTCGCATCTTTTTGATCCGACACCCCATCGACCAGATACACTCTCCCCAACTCCAAAGCACCCAGCCGCCTGAGCTTGGCACAGAACGTCCTTTCGCAGCTTTCTCAGTCTCAGCGTGACCGTCTGAGGCATGTCGAGTTGCGGCTTCGATTTCTCGGTGAAGTTCGCCGTGCCGATCTCATGGATCGATTCGGCGTGCAATCGGCTGCTGCATCTAGGGATCTCTCACTCTACAAGGACCTCGCCCCTGGAAACGTCGGGTACGACGCGCGAGGCAAGCGGTATCTCTTGGGCCCTGAATTTCAGCCCCTCTTCGAGGTCCGGACTGAAAAGGTTCTCAGTTGGCTGACCGAGCAGCTTGGCGACGTCAGCGGCCCCACCACAGACCCCCTGCTTCCATGTGTGACGCCGTCTCGATTGACTGCTGCGCATGCGGACATGGTGGCGCATGTCACTCGGGCCATCCATGCAGGGCAAGCCCTTGAGATTGGGTACCACTCCATCAGCAGTGGGGCCGGTCGGCGCGAAATCGTGCCCTCGGGCCTGATAGACACAGGCCTGCGGTGGCATGTGCGCGCGTTTGATCGGAAAACATCAACCTTCCGGGACTTCGTGCTGACGCGCATCGCTGATGCCTGCCTGTGTCTGGAGGCTGGACCGCGACGTCATGAACTGGCGGAAAACGATATCCAGTGGACGCGCATCGTTGAGCTTGATCTGGTCCCTCATCCTGATCGACCGCGACCTGAAATCACGCGCATGGACTACGGCATGCGGGATAGCTTTCTGCGGCTGAAAGTGCGCGCCGCATTGGCCGGCTACGTGATGCGCCAATGGAGCGTTGACTGCTCGCCGGATCACCGTCTGATGGGCCCTGAGCACCGGCTATGGTTGAAGAATCACGCGGCTTTGCACGGAGTTGACACCGCCATATTGGCCCCCGGCTACCTGGCTGGAGCGGAGCTGCGCGCATGATTCAGCGCTATCGGCTTTCGTTCACCACTGGCGGACTGTTCGTGCAGCAGGCGCCTCTGATTGCGGAGTGTTTCCAACGCGTGGGTAGTTGGAAGGAAGTTCGCAGCCAGATGAAAGCGGCCAACCTGCTGCAGGTGCGGACGGCCGCCGCAGCCACCCGCATCGGCAAAGAAGTTTCGGCCCGTCTCGAAGGCCTGAGCACCGCCGAACTGGAATGGTTGGTGGAAGCGAGCCGTCGCGATCAAGCCTATCTGCTGTGGGTGGCGGCCTGCCGACGTTACGCCTTCATCCGCGACTTTGCCTTGGAGGTTCTGCGCGAGCAGTATCTTGTTCTGCGCCGCCAGCTCACGTTTGCGGACTATGACAGTTACTACAGCGGCAAGGCGCTCTGGCACATCGAACTCGACGAGATCGCGCCATCCACGCAACTGAAGCTGCGCCAGAACCTGTTTCGCATGTTGCGTGAAGCGGATTTGCTGTCAGATCAGTCGGTGATCCACCCCGCTCAGCTCAGCCCGCATCTTGCGCAGCTCCTCGCCGCGCGAGGGAAAGATGAACTCCTCATCTTCCCCGCCACCGACAACGACATTCAACGATGGCTTCAATGAGTCAAAAGATCAGCCAGCAGCCCCTGCCCATTCGCTTTGACCATTTGCTCGAAGTGATCGGAGGCGAGCGCTTTTTGCAGATGCGCGGGCTGAACAACGACCTCCCGTTCTACATCTGTGAGTTCCGCGCCAGCGAGGCTGTTGAGATGCAGCGCCTGCAGCGTCAGCTCATCAGCTCCTTGGCAAACCTGAGCGTGCCATGTCTGGGAGGAAGAGGCGTCAGGGCGCTCGACATCAACCTGTACGACCTGTGCATTGAATTGCTCCAGGCTCGCGAAGGCAGCAGCGACGGCACTCGGCTCTGGGATGAACTTCTGACTGTTGAATCTGAGGTCGAGAAGGACAGCCTGCTTGAATTGCTGCAAAACGTGCTCGGCATTGAGGATTACCTCATTCCCGCCATTGGTGCGCGCTTGCAGCAAGCCGAGTTCGACGTGCTGTTCCTGTCGGGCATCGGTGAAGTGTTCCCCTACATCCGGTCGCACAACGTCCTGAACAACCTGCAAAGCACGGCAAAGGACAAGCCCACGGTCTTGTTCTTTCCCGGCGAGTATCGGCATTCGCTGGAGCAAGGTGCCTCGCTGGAGCTGTTCGGGTTGTTGCACGACGACAAGTACTACCGCGCATTCAACATCTACGAGACCCAGGTTTGAGGAAAGACCCGATGGAACTCAGTCGCATCTTTTTGCACCCAGTCAGCCGCCCGATCGAAGGCGTCATCAAGGCCGACGACGAGTCCAGCCTCTATGTGGAACTCAGCGAGTACGTGCTGACCGACGAGGTTGCCAAGCGCCTGTCGCACTTCCTGGATGCCTACAACGAGTACCACGGCGCCAACGGTGTCTGGGTCTCGGGCTTCTTTGGCTCGGGCAAGTCGCACCTGCTGAAGATGCTGGCGCTGCTGATGGAAAACAGGGTGATCGACGCCCAGTCCGCGCTTGACATCTTCCTGCCCAAGATCGCGAAGGATGACGAGCTGCTCCGGGCGGCCCTCAAGAAGGCGGTGTCGATCCCCTCGAAGAGCATTCTGTTCAACATCGACCAAAAGGCCGACATCATCAGCAAGAGCCAGGCCGACGCGCTGCTCTCGGTGTTCGTCAAGGTCTTCAATGAAACCTGCGGCTACTTCGGCAAGCAGGGCTACATTGCTCAATTCGAGCGCGATCTGGACAGCCGTGGGCAATTGGAGGCCTTCAAGACCACCTACCAGCGCCACGCCAACAAGGCCTGGGAGCGCGGGCGCGAGCAGGCCCTGCTGGAATCCGGCAACATTGCCCGCGCCTATGCCGAGATCACCGGTGAGGACCCCACCCTGGCAAAGGGCATCCTCGACAAGTACCGCGCCCAGTACAGCGTCTCCATCGAAGACTTCAGCCAGCAAGTGAAGGCCTGGCTGGACAAGAAGCCCGCCAATTTCCGCCTCAACTTCTTTGTCGATGAGGTGGGCCAGTACATCGCCGACAACACCAAGCTGATGACCAACCTGCAAACGGTGGCCGAGAGCTTGGCCACCAAATGCCAAGGTCGGGCTTGGATCATCGTCACGGCCCAAGAGGACATGAACTCGGTTCTGGGTGACATGACCCGGCAGCAGAGCAATGACTTTTCCAAGATCCAGGCTCGCTTCGCCAACCGGCTCAAGCTCACCAGCGCCGACGTCGCCGAGGTGATCCAGAAGCGCCTGCTCACCAAGAACGATGTCGGCGCCGAGCTGCTGGCCACCACGTACGGCCAGCAGCTCAACAACTTCAAAACGCTCTTCGATTTCGCCGACGGGGGCCAGCAATACACCAACTTCCGCGACGCAGAGCACTTCACCTACTGCTACCCCTTCGTTCCATACCAGTTCCCACTGTTCCAGGCCGCCATCCGGGGGATCTCGCTGCACAACGGCTTCGAGGGCAAAGCCAACTCCGTGGGTGAGCGCTCGATGCTCGGGGTGTTCCGCGAGGTGGCCATCGCCATCGACCAAGAACCCGTCGGACAGCTGGCCACCTTCGACCGCATGTTCGAGGGCATCCGGGGTGCGCTCAAGAGCGCGATCCAGAGCGCGGTCAACAACGCCGAGCGTCACCTGGGTGACCCATACGCCGTTCGCGTGCTCAAGGCACTCTTCCTGGTCAAGTACGTCAAGGAATTCAAGGCCACGCTGCGCAACCTCAGCGTGCTGATGCTGGAGCGCTTCGGTGACGACCTGCCCGCACAGCGCAAGCGGCTGGAGGCTGCGCTCAACCTGCTGGAGCAGCAGACCTACATCCAGCGCAACGGCGACGTCTACGAGTACCTGACCGACGAAGAAAAGGACGTTGAGGAAGAGATCAAGAACACCGAGGTCGAGTCCACCGACATCCTCAAGGAACTGGAGACGCTGCTGTTTGATGGCGTTCTCAAGCAGCGCAAGATCCGCCACGGCAACGGGCAGGACTACGCCTACACCCGCAAGATGGATGACAAGTCGCTCAGCCGCGAGCATGAGCTGGCCATCCACATCGTCACACCGCTCGCCGACAACTTCGACAACATCACCTTGCAGCGCATGCAGAGCATGGGCCGAGATGAGTTGCGTGTGGTTCTGCCGCCCGACGTGCGCTTCATGCAGGACCTGACGATGTACAAGCGCACCGAGAAGTACATCCGCCAGAACAGCAATACCCAGCAAGAAGCGGTCAAGCGCATCCTGGATGCGAAGGGCTTCCAGAACACCGAGCGCCTGAGTGAGCTACAGACCCGGGCTCGCAGCCTGCTGGGCAAGTCCACCCTCATCATCAACGCGGCCGATGTGGATGTCAGCAGCGAGGATGGGCAGTCCCGTCTGCTCAAGGGCTTCGAGCACCTCCTGCAAACCACCTACCCCAACCTGCGCATGCTGCGCGACGTGCCGTTCAACGAGGCCGACATCGGCAAGCACCTGCGCATGGTGGAGGATGGCCTGCTGGCCAACGACGCCACCAGCCTCACCGAGCCCGAGCAGGAGCTGCTGGCCTTCATCCAGGCCAATGCCCGTGGGGGTGTGCGCACCACCGTCAAGAGCCTGATCGAGCGCTTCGAGCGCAAGAACTACGGCTGGTACTACGCCGCCATCCTGTGCAACCTGGCGCTGCTGTGCGCCCGCGGCAAGGTGGAAGTTCGACAGGACAGCAACCCGCTGGAGCGCGATGCGCTGGAACGCAGCCTGCGCAACACCAGCGCCCATGCGTCGCTGGTGCTGGAGCCGCAGGTTGAATTCAGCGCCTCCCAGGTGCGCACCCTCAAGGAGTTCTTCTCGGACTTCTTTGACAAGCCCGCCTCCAGCAACGAGGCGCGTGCCCTGGCACGCGAAGCCATTGAGGCGGTGAAAGACTTGGAGATGGAGCTGACCGAGTTGCACGGGCAGCGGATGCAGTTTCCTTTCCTGAGCGTGCTGACGCCGGTGATGGCCACCCTGAAGGACCTGGCCGGCAAACATCCCCAGTGGTACCTGACCGACCTGGCCCGCGCTGAAGACGCCCTGCTGGACACCAAGGAAAGCATCATCGAGCCACTGCGGCGTTTCATGAACAGCCCGCAGAAGGACATCTTCGATCAGGCCCGGGTGCTGGTGGCCCAGGAGGAGGACAACTTCGCCTACGTGAACGCCGCAGAGGTCGAGGCCGTTCGTGGCCTGCTGAGCGACAGCAAGCCGTGGCTGGGCAACCGCTTGCAGCAGCTCAAGCCCCAGCTGGAGGCCCTTCAGCAGGCGGTGGCCAGCCAGTTGGCCAGCGAGAAGGACATCGCCAACCACCAGCTCCAGGAACTGGAACGCAAGCTGCAAGCCGCCGACGAATTTGCGCGGCTGGATGCCGGCAGGCAGGCCCAGCTGGCCCAGCCCTTCGCTGAGGCACGCCATGCCCTGCAGGGGCACAAGCGCATCGCCATGATCCGCGACCAGCTGCGGCACTTTGAGGACAGCCGCTACCCGCAACTGCTGGTGCAACTGGAGCAATGGTCCAAGCCTGCAGCCCCGCCGCCCGCTGCCTCCGGCAATGACCAAGGTGCCAATAAGCCCACTGGTGACACCAACACCACCGGTGGAACGCCTCCAGCGAAGCCAGCGCCCGCCGAGCCCAAAATCGTGTCCGCCCGCGCCATCAAGGTCAGCTACGCCAAACCTTGGCTGACCACCGAGGCCGAGCTCGACGACTACCTGAACAAGCAACGCGCAGCCTGGCTGAAGGAGATCCAGGCCGGCCACCGCGTGCAGATCTGAGCCCCCCATGGACACCAGCAAACTCAAGAAATTCGCCCAGTTCGCCCGCCGCACTTTGGGTGAGCAGGTGGGCGCCAAGCTGGCGCTGGTGCTGTCTGCTGGCAGCGCTGCTCGGCGTGAAAGCCCGGCAGCCGTCAGCCAGTTGGAGCGTGCCATGCAGGAGGATGGCCAAGCGCAGGTGGTCGAACGGGTGGCCTACACCTGGTTCAACCGCTTTTGCGCATTGCGGTTCATGGACGTGAACCGCTACACCCGCATCGGCGTCGTCTCGCCCGCCGAAGGCCAGTTCCAGCCTGAGATCCTGCTGGAGGCCAAGATGGGCCACCTGGACGAAGAGATGGTGCCGGCCCCCGCACGCCAGCAAGTCACCGAGCTACTGGCCGGCCGCAGCCCCAGCCACGACCCGCAGGGTGAGGCTTACCGCCTGCTGGTGGTGGCGGCCTGCAACGCCTGGCACCAGGCGATGCCCTTCCTGTTCGAGCGCATCAGCGATTACACCGAGCTGTTGATGCCTGACGACCTGCTCTCGGGCAACTCCATCCTGGCCTATACCCGCGAGGCGATGACGCCCGAGGCCTGCCAGGATGTGGAGGTCATCGGCTGGCTCTACCAGTTCTACATCTCCGAGAAGAAGGACGCTGTCTTCGAGGGGCTGAAGAAGAACCAGAAGATCACCCCAGAGAACATCCCCGCCGCCACCCAGCTCTTCACCCCGCACTGGATCGTGCGCTACCTGGTGGACAACTCGCTGGGGCGGCTGTGGCTGCTCAATCGGCCCGGCTCCAAGCTGGCCGAGCAGATGGCCTACTACATCCCGCCCGAGAAGCCGGAGACCGACTTTCTCAAGATCAACGGCCCGGAAGACCTCAAGGTCTGCGACCCCGCCTGTGGTTCCGGCCACATGCTGACCTACGCCTTTGACCTGCTCTACGCCATCTACGAAGAAGAAGGCTTTGATGCGGCCGAGATCCCCGAGAAGATCCTGACCCACAACCTCTACGGCATCGAGCTGGACGAGCGCGCCGGTGAGCTGGCCGCCTTCGCCTTGACCATGAAGGCCCGCTCCCGTCAGCGCCGCTTCTTCAACAAGCGAGTCAAGCCCCACATCACCGTGCTGGAGAAGGTGAGCTTCAGCCGTGAGGAGTTGGACGAGTACATGGGCCATGTGGGCCGAGACCTGTTCACCCATGGTCTGCGCGACACGCTGCAGCAGTTCGATCAGGCCGACAACTTCGGCTCGCTGATCGTGCCCAAGGTGGGCAACGTGGCCGATGTGTTGGCCACGCTGGAAGCCAAGGACATGGCCAGCAACCTGTTCTTGGCCGACACCCACCAGCGCGTGCTCAGCGTGCTGCGCATGGCCGACGCGTTGAGCTCGCGCTACGCCGTGGTCGTGGCCAACCCGCCTTATATGGGCAGCAAGGGGATGAACCCCAAGCTCAGCGACTGGGCCAAGAGCACCTACCCCAACAGCAAGTCCGACCTGTTCGCCATGTTCATCGAGCGCAACCTGGACCTGACGATCAAGGGTGGAGCGGTCGCGATGATCACCATGCAGAGCTGGATGTTCCTGTCCTCGTTCGAGGCACTGCGCAGCCGTATCTTGAACCAGCACACCATCCTCTCGATGGCGCATTTGGGCGCGCGTGCGTTTGACAGCATTGGCGGCGAAGTGGTGTCCACCACCGCCTTTGTGCTGGAGAACAAGCACAAGCCCTACTACCGCGGGGCCTACCTTCGCCTGGTAGACGGCAACTCTGAGGCGGAAAAGATGGAGATGATGGTCAAGGCCATCGCTCAGGGGCAGGCCGCATGATCACCCAGCTTCTCCTCAAGAACTTCACCGCCTTCACCGACCTGACCGTTGACTTCTCGCCGGGCATCAACATCGTCATTGGCGAGAACGGCACGGGCAAGACGCAACTTCTCAAGGCCATCCTGGCGCTGAGCAGCCCGGATGCCAGCGGTGAGCCGGCCGGCGAACCACTGGCCCGCAAGCTGTGCCGGCTTTATCACCCGCTCAGCGGGCAAGTAGGGGAGCTGCGCCGGGCGGGTACGCGCGGCGATGCGCAGGTAAGTGCCACGTTCGCATCCGGCCGGCACATTTCCGCCAGATTCAGTGGCAGTGCCGGGGCGATCAAGCTCAGCGCCAGCAACATGGGTGCGGCATTGCCCGCCGTCTTCATCCCCACCAAGGAGGTCCTGTCCTTGGTGCAAGGCTTGACCGCTGAGCAGCCCGACCTGTCCACCATCGAGCGCATCTTCGACGATGGTTACCTGGATCTGGCCCTACTGCTGGCCAAGGAGGGCGCCGGCGACCTGAACGCCAAAGTGCAGCTTCACCCGCGCTTGGGCAGCATCGTGCCTCGCCTTACCAACCTGATTGACGGTCTATACCAGTTGGAAGGCAGGCGCTTCGTATTTCAGCCCGGCCGTTTCGTGGAAAGGGCAGCCTCATCTCGCAGCAGGGCCCAGCATGCGCAGATGTATCAAGACAGCACGGAGTGGGTGTTTGTGCCCAGCAGTAAACATCGGCTGTCCAGCGGCATGACGGCCGAAGGCTTCCGCAAGATCGGCGTGCTGCAGCGCCTGCTCAGCAACGGCAGCCTCAACCCGGGCACCACTGGCCCGCTGCTGTGGGACGAGCCTGAATCCAACCTCAACCCAAAGTTGATGAAGGATCTGGTGCTGGCTCTGCTGGAGCTTGCCCGCAACGGCCAGCAAGTGATCCTGGCCACGCACGATTACGTGCTGCTCAAGTGGTTCGACCTGCTGATGGACAAAGGCAAGGGGGATCACGTCGTTTTCCATCGCCTCTACCGTGCCGAAGGCAGTGACATTGTTCAGCGGGAAAGCCTGGCGGACTACAACATCGTCGGGCGCAGCGCCATCAGCAACACCTTCGCCGAGCTGTACGACGAAGATGTCAGGCGTGCCTTGGGAGGCGACTGATGCAAGGCTATCGCGCTGAGGTCGGCGCTGAATTGCTGTTCAGCTTCCCCGACGGTTTGACGTGGAGCGAGCTGGACAGGCAAGGCGTCAAGCTGCCTGAGAAGATGAAGTTCGTCGATCTGGTAATCGAGCGCGAGCGGGACATCCTGCTGGTCGAGGTCAAAGACCCGTCGAACTCGCGCTCCACTGACAAGGACCGCAATGCCTACTTGAAGCGGCTCACGAACAACTCAGTGCTCAAAGAAGAGCTGACGCCCAAAGCGCGTGACTCCTACCTGTACCTGCACTTGATGGAGCGTGACCACAAGCCCTTCAAGTACGTGGTGCTTCTGGGCTTGGATGCGTTCGATCCTGACCGACAGAAGGCGGTGTTGTTCGGCTTCAAGGATCGATTGCTTGCAGACATCCGCGAAGAGTCCTTCGAGGCCTGGAAGCGAAAACACATTGCAGACTGCGTCGTCTTGTCGGTCGAGTCCTGGAATCAGCACTTTCCGGAATGGCCACTGCGTCGTGAGCCGCCTACAGCTGGTGTCGGTCCGGATGGAGTGGCCCAATGACCACCCTCCAAGACCTCGGCCTGGCCTACCGCAAAGCCAAGGTCGATCTGTATTACTCGTCCCATGCTTCGCTGGACGCGATCGCAGACTACGAGGAAGACCTGCGCGCCAAACTCGGTGCCTTGCTGATCAAGCTCCACGGTGACGACGAGTCCTGGGTCACACAACCCGAGTTCTTTGGCGGTTGGACGCTGGCCACCAAATCGGTGGACATGTCGTGTTGGAGGCAACACCGCGAGCAGAATGGAAATGGCCTGATCTTTTCATCCCCGGCCGAGGAATGGGCGCACGCCTGCAGTCAGCTGGCCGAGGGCGACAAGACCCTTAAGCTCAAAGCCGAGTTCCGGGTGATGGCGCAGTGCAGCCTGGACTTCCATGTGTTGTCCACGCTGTGGATGCTGGAGGTCGGGCACCGCTTCGATGCCCAGTTGACGGGCTGCGCCTATGGCAACCGCCTGCGCCGCACGCAAGACGGGAAAGGCATCAACGCACTTTCGCTCGGTACCTTCCAGCCTTACCTGAAACCGTTCCGCGATTGGCGCGACAACGGCATTCAAGCCATGCGTACCGCGCTGGAGGCCGACAAGAAGATCGTGGCGCTCACGGCGGATGTCAGCTCGTTCTATCACGAGCTGAATCCGGGCTTCATGCTCGATCCCGCCTTCGTGAGCGACGTGTTGGGCTTGGAGCTTTCCCCCATGCAGGCCAAGCTGCATCGCCTGTTCATCCAGGCGCTGAAGGCCTGGGCCGCCGCCACGCCGTTGAAGAAGGGCCTGCCGGTTGGGTTGCCGGCGTCCGCCGTGGTGGCGAATGTGGCCTTGGTTGAGCTCGACCGCGTGATTGAGCAACAGCTTGCACCGCTGTACTACGGCCGTTACGTGGACGACATCCTGCTGGTGATGGAGAACGGTGCCCGCTTCCGATCCACCGCCGACCTGTGGGAGTGGGTCTTCTCGCGATCCGGCGGCGGGCTGGCTTGGGTGCCAGGAGAGGAGCGCAAGCAGATTCGCTTTCAGCCGGGCTACTTGCGTGACAGCCAGATCCGCTTTGCCAACGCGAAGAACAAGGTGTTCCTGCTGGCGGGTGAGCCGGGCAAGACCTTGGTGGACGCGATTGCCCACCAGATCCACGAACGCGCCAGTGAATGGCGCGCCATGCCTCGTGTGCCACGCTCGGCGAGCCATGTGGGCACCGACCTGCTGGCGGCCACGCAAAGCGACGGCGAAGCGGCTGACAACCTGCGCAAGGCCGATGCGCTGACCATGCGCCGCGCGGGCTTTGCGATCAAGCTGCGCGACTTTGAAGCCTACGAGCGCGATCTGCCGACAGACACCTGGAAGGCGCACCGCCAAGCCTTCTTCCGCGCTTTCATCCAGCATGTGCTGGTACTGCCGCAGTTCTTCGATCTGGCGGTCTACCTGCCGCGGGTCATTCGCCTGGCCACCGCCTGCGAAGACTTTGATGCATTGCGCAAGATGTTGCGTGCGCTTGAACAGCTCTGCATCCAGCTGACCGAGCATTGCACGCTGGGCATCAAAGCCTGCCCGGTCGACGGTGTGCCCTCAGCGCCTGAGTTGATGAAGGTCTGGCAACAGCAGGTCTACACCTCGGTGCGTGAGAGCATCAGCGCAGCTTTTCCTCCCAGACTTTCCAAAGAGGGCAAGGCAGCCTGGCAGGCGCACATGGACGATTACCTGCCTGCATTGGATGTCGATGCACTGTTCGATTGGTGGCTGTCGCCCAAGGGCTTCCAAGCCCAGCAGGCGCGGCTGTTCTCCTTTGATCTGGCGCACCTGCCTTTTCGCTTCATCGGCCTGCCGAAGGAAATGGTCGCCCAGCGCGGCATTCCGGCCAAGAAGTCGGCCGTCCTCTGTGCCGATGCGGCTGACTTGCTACCGGACTCGGTGCTGGACGGCGCCAAACACCTGGCTCGATGGATCCGCGTCAAAGGCCTGCCGCATGGGCTGCTGTTTGCGACCCGCCCGTACAACCTGCCGGAGTTGTTCATCCTCAACAAGGCAGCCTACGACGCCACAGAGCGCGAGGCCATGCAGGCTGCCGTGCTGGCCGTGCGTGGCTTCAAACTGGGCGACGCCGCGCCCAGCGTGGACAAGCATGGCGTGCTGCAGATCCCCGATGGCCGACCGCAGCGCCGCTACGGGGTGGCCGTCTCCAGCTGGAGAACGCAGATGGCCAGCTGGACAGCCTCGGTCATGGCTATGCCGGACCCGGATGCCGAGCGCTATGGTCGACTTTGCCGCTTGCTCGACGGCGTGATCTCCCAGCCGCAGCACAGCCGCTACCTGGTGCTGCCCGAGCTGGCCTTGCCCGCGCATTGGTTCGTCCGCATTGCACGCAAGCTCCAGGGTCGTGGGATCTCGCTGATCACCGGCATCGAGTACCTGCATGCCAGCAAGGCACGGGTGCGCAATCAGGTGTGGGCCGCCTTGTCACATGACGGACTGGGCTTTCCCTCGCTGATGATCTACAGGCAAGACAAGCAGCGTTCCGCCTTGCATGAGGAGCAGGAGCTGCAGCGCCTGGCCGGGCTGGAGTTGAAGCCTGACAAGGTCTGGAAGACACCGCCCATCCTCCAGCATGGCGACCTGCGCTTCGCCCTGCTGATCTGCAGTGAGCTGACCAACATCAGCCACCGCGCCGCCTTGCGCGGCAAGGTGGATGCGCTGTTCGTGCCCGAATGGAACCAGGACACCGAGACCTTCAACGCCCTGGTCGAATCCGCCGCGCTGGACATGCACGCCTACATCGTCCAGTGCAACGACCGCCAGTACGGCGACAGCCGCATCCGCGCGCCATTCAAGGAGAGCTGGCAGCGCGATCTGCTGCGTGTCAAGGGCGGCATCACGGACTATTGCGTGATTGGCGAGATCGACGTGCAGGCCCTGCGCCAGTTCCAGAGCAGCCATCGCTCCCCGGCGAAGCCGTTCAAGCCAGTGCCTGATGGATTTGAAATTGATTTTGGCCGCAAAGTATTGCCGGCGGGAGAGTATGAATGAGTGATGATCGAAACTGTAGCCACGAGCCGGGCATGGAGAAGTGTTTTTATCACACCTCTTGCGCCAACTTTAAAAAAATCCCTGGAAACCCAATTGCTTACTGGGCATCGGACTCGGTAATTTCCGTATTCTTCAATGGAAAACCACTGGAATCACTCGGAAAGATTGGCAAAGGATCAGACACGGGAAAAAATGATCTATTCATTAGAAACTGGTCGGAAATTAGTTTCAAAAAACTGGAGCCAGCCTGCAAATCTACGCAAGACACGTTTAATGAAAACAAGAAGTTCTATCCGACTCACAAGGGCGGCGGATATAGAAAATGGTTTGGAAATCGATCTGATGTCGTCAACTGGCAGAACGATGGAGAGGCCATAAGAAGTTTGCCCGGCAGCACAACCAGAAACCATAAGAATTACTTTCAGGCGTGCATTAGTTGGGGGAAAATATCCAGCTCAAAGTTGAGCGTTCGACATATTCCAGAGGGGTCGATAGCAGACGATGCTGGGCCATCAGCTTTTCTTGGCGAATTCAATAACACGGCGCTTGGATTATTAAATTCAGCCGTAGCCGAAAAGCTGATTTCCTTCTTAAGCCCAACTTTGAATTTTCAAGTTGGCGACATTGGCGCGTTACCTGTTATTGAATATTGTGGGGAAATTAACGACAACCATAAGAACACACTCACCAAATTAATCTCGATCTCTAGAGAGGATTGGAACTCCTATGAGACCTCCTGGGATTTCGACGACTTCCCGCTACTGAATTCCGACCACTGCCAGCCCCTGCTCAATACTAGCTACCAAATGCTCCGCGCCTACTGGCGCGACATGACGCTCGAAATGCAGCGCCTGGAGGAAGAGAACAACCGGCTCTTCATCAATGCCTATGACCTGCAAGACGAGCTCACGCCCGAGGTGCCGCTGAGCGAGATCACGCTCACCAGCAACCCGCACTACCGCTACGGCGGCGACAAGAGCGAAGAAGAGCTGGAAGCCCTGCTGCTGGCCGACACCGTGCGCGAGCTGGTGAGCTACGCCGTGGGTTGCATGCTGGGCCGCTACAGCCTGGACAAGCCAGGGCTGATCCTGGCCAACCAGGGCGAGACACTGGCGGACTACCTTGCCCAGGTACCGCAGCCCCGCTTTGCGGCGGATGAGGACAACGTGATCCCGGTGCTGGATGGCGACTGGTTTGCCGACGACATCACCCTGCGCTTCCGCCAGTTCCTGCGCGTGGCGTTCGGCGAAGCGCACTACGACGAGAACCTGGCCTTCGTCGAACAGGCGCTCAACGTGAAGGGCAAGCGCAACTACAGCCTGCGCGACTACTTCTTGAGCGAGTTCTACGCCGACCATGTGAAGCGCTACAAGAAGCGCCCCATCTACTGGCTGTTCAGCAGCCCCAAGGGCAGCTTCAACGCGCTGGTCTACATGCACCGCTACCGTCCGGACACGGTGAGCGTGGTGCTGAAGTATCTGCGCGACTACCGCGACAAACTCGTCACCGAGAAGGGCCGCCAGGCCGCCGCCAGCATCAACCCCGCCACCAGCCAGGGCGACAAGACCCGCGCGCTGAAGGAGGTGGACCGCCTGACCAAGGTGCTGGCCGAGCTGGAGGACTACGAGCGCGATGTGCTCTACCCGCTGGCCACCGAGCAGAAGGCCATCGACCTGGACGACGGCGTGAAGGTGAACTACCTGAAGTTCGGCTCGGCGCTGAAGAAGATCACCGGGCTGGACGCCAAGGAAGAGGATTGAGCATGACCGCCTTGCCGGCCGACTATGCCCCGCTGCTGAGCGCGCTGAAGGAGCGGGTGCGGGCTGCGCAGTACGCGGCGCTGAAGGCCGTCAACACCGAGCTGGTCGGCCTGTACTGGGACATTGGCCGCATGCTGGTGGAGCGGCAAGCCGGAGACACCTGGGGCAAGGGTGTGGTGCAGCAGCTGGCGGCAGACCTGCAGCAGGCGTTTCCGGGCGTGGGGGGCTTCTCGGCGTCCAACCTGTGGCGCATGCGCTCGTTCTTCGAGACTTACCAGGGCCTGGAAAAACTCGCACCACTGGTGCGAGAAGTGGGCTGGAGCCACAACCTGGTGATCCTGGAGCGCTGCAGCGACGCGCTGCAGCGCGAGTTCTATCTGCGCATGACGCGCAAGATGGGCTGGTCCAAGGCCGTGCTGACCCACCAGATCGACAACCAGAGCTATGAAAAGTCGCTGCTCGGCCAGACCAACTTCGACCAGGCGCTGAGCCCGGCGTTGCGAGCCCAGGCCCAGCTGGCGGTGAAGGACGAATACACCTTCGACTTTCTGGAGCTGGGCGCAGAGCACAGCGAGCGCGAGCTGGAGCGGGCACTGATTGGCCGTATCGAGGATTTTTTGCGCGCCATGGGCAGCATGTTTGCCTTCATGGGCAGCCAGTACCGGCTGGAGGTGGATGGGCGTGAGTTCTTCATCGACCTGCTGCTGTTCCACCGTCGCCTGCGCTGCCTGGTAGCCATTGAGTTGAAGGTGGGCGAGTTCCAGCCCGAGTTCGTAGGCAAGATGCAGTTCTACCTGGCGGCCCTGGACCGGCAGGTGCGCCAGGCGGATGAGAACCCGTCGATCGGGATCATCCTGTGCAAGGAAAAGAGCCGCACCATCGTGGAGTACGCGCTGCACGACGCCAACAAGCCGATCGGCGTGGCGACGTACCAGATCACCAGCACACTGCCGCAAGACCTGGCGGGGCAGTTGCCCCCGCCCGAAGCCATCGCGGCCTTGCTGGAAGGAATTGAGGGATGAGCAACACCAAGATCCAGCAGGCGCTGGGCAATCTGTTTGACAAGCAGCGCATCGTGTTCTGGTACGACACGCGCCGCGAGTTCCGGGCCGACTTCGAGGTGCTGGCCTTGCCCGGGGTGGAGAAGATCGAGCTGGCCAACAACGAGTTCGGCGTGAAGTACCGCGTGCTGCGTGAGCAGCCCGAGCAGAAGTTTCTGTTGTTCAAGGATGGGCCGGAGCCCGAGTACCTGGCGAACTGGCTGCTGGACGTGCAACTGGCCAGCGGCAGTACCTTCCGCACCGACCAGGTGGCACTGTGGCTGGCCGAGCTGGAGCTGGGGCCGGATGTGTACCCCTTGCTGGAGGCTCACCTCGTCTTCTTTGAAGCGGTCAAGCGGCGCGAGAAGCTCAAGGCCCTGCTACAGCCTGGCGACAGTGACAAGACGGTGCGACAAAAGATGCTGGCCGTGTGCGTGGGCGACGATGACCCGCGCCTGGACGCCATGCTGGAAGCCCTGCTGGCCGAACTGGCGGCCGGGGGCGACGCACGCATCAAGCTGGTGGAACGCAGCGGGCTGGATGAGCACTTCTGGGAGTCGATGAAGCGTGCCTACGGCTACGCCAGCAAGCAGCCTGGCCTGCAGGACTTCGTGATCGAGCTCTTCAAGAGCTGCTTTCTCAGCGAGGTGGACGTCGAGTTCAAACCCCGCCTGTCTTCTGAGGCCAAGGTGTTCATCCGCCGCTGGAAGGACAGCCGTTCTCATGCGCAGGCCTTTGAAGCACTGTCGGCCCAGTGCGCCGACATCCTGCAGATCGAGGACAAGCTGCAAGGCCTTGAATTCCGTGCGCTGATGCCTGTGGATGAGTTTGAAGCCGTCGACCGCAAGATCCTCAGCGAGCTGGTGCGCGAGGTGGCCGCGCGCACGGTCAGCGCTCAGGAGGTGGAGCAATGGGTTCGGCAGCGCCGGCAGGGGCACTGGTTTGAGCGCTACCAGCACGTCTACCAGGCCATTGAGCACGCCGCGCAGTTCATGCAGGCGCTGGAGCTGACCCAGCTGGAGATGGACTCGCTGGCGGACGGCATCCACAAGTACAGCCAGAACTGGTTCCGGCTGGATCAGCGTTACCGCAAGTTTGTTCACCATGCACGGGAGTCGGGCCAGGCCTCGCTGCTGCAGGCACTGAGCCAGCAGATGGAAAACCTGTACACCAACAACTACCTGTCGCACCTGAATGTGCGCTGGCAACGCCATGTGGACGCTTGCCAGCGTTGGGAGGCCGAGCCGGTGGTGAGCCAGGCCGACTTCTTTGAGCGCTTTGTTCGGCCCGTGCTCACTCGCAAGGGCAAGGTGTGCGTGGTGATCTCCGATGCCTTCCGCTACGAGGTGGGCGAGGAACTGCAGAGCCTGATTCGCCGCGAAGACCGCTTTGAGGCCGAACTGGCACCCGCACTGTCGAGCCTGCCCAGCTACACCCAGCTGGGCATGGCCGCGTTGCTGCCGCACAAGACGCTGCAGATCGTGGAGGGCGAGAGCGGCGAGGCCTTGGTGGATGGCCTCAGTGCCATGGGTACGGCCAACCGTGCGCGCATCCTGGCGCAAGCCGTTGCAGGCTCCACGGCCGTGCTGGCGAAGGACGTGCTGGCCATGGGCAAGGACGATTCACGGGCCTTGGTGCGTGACCATGAGGTGGTGTACGTTTATCACAACCTCATCGACAAGACGGGCGATACGCGGGACACCGAAGAGCGCGTGTTCGGCGCAGCCGAGGAAACGCTGGAGGAATTGCTGCGGGTCATCAAGAAGCTGGCCAATGCCAATGCCAGCAACATCCTGGTGACGGCGGATCACGGCTTCATCTACCAGCACCATCCCTTGCAGGACAGTGACTTTCTCAGCACCGAGCCCAGCGGCGCCGAGATTCTCTACACCGACCGGCGGTTCGTGCTGGGCCGGGGCCTGCACGAGAGCACCAGCTTCAAGACGTTCCGGCCGGAGCAGTTGGGCTTGGGCGGTGGCTTGGAGGTGCAGATCCCAAAGTCCATCAATCGCCTGCGCCTGAAGGGCTCGGGCAGCCGCTTTGTGCATGGCGGCGCCACCCTGCAGGAGGTGGTGATTCCGGTGATCAGCATCAACAAGAAGCGGCAGAGCGATGTGGGGAAAGTGGCGGTCGAGTTGATCGGTGGCGGCGGCAAGACCATCACGACCGGCCAACTGGCGGTGGTGCTCTACCAGACCGAACCGGTGACGGACAAGCGCCAGCCCCGCCGGTTGCGCGCCGGCCTGTACACCTTGTCGGGCGAGCCGATTTCCGATGTGCAAGAGCTGAGCTTTGACATGAGCTCAGCCAACCCGCGCGAGCGAGAAGTGGCGGTGCGGTTCATCCTGAGCCGCAAGGCCGACAGTTGCAACAACCAGCAGGTCGAGCTTCGTTTGGAAGAGCCGGTGGATGGCACGTCGCATCACACGCGCTATCAGGCCGTGCGCTACACCATCCGGCGCTCGTTCACCAGCGAGTTCGATTTCTGAGCAGTCTTGAGACACAGGGCAAGGTGGCGACCATGAGCCAACTGGACGACAAGATCAACCAACACTTCGCCGGACTGGTGGTTCGCAAGGACCTGGTCAAGACGGTGAAGGGCAATGCCATCGTGCCGACCTACGTGCTGGAGTACCTGCTCGGGCAGTACTGCGCCACGAACGATGCCGCCACCATCGAGACTGGCATCGAAACGGTTCGAGAGATCCTGCGCAAGCACTACGTGCACCGCAACGAGGCGGGGCTGGTCCGCTCCACCATCAAGGAAAAGGGGCGGCACAAGGTCATTGACCGCATCAGCGTGGCGCTGAATGACAAGTCGGATGCCTACGAGGCCGAGTTCGCCAACCTCGGTATCAAGAAGGTGATCATCGACTCGGCCACGGTGAAGGCGCACCCCAAGCTGCTGGTGGGCGGCGTGTGGTGCATTGCCGAGCTGGAGTACCTGTTCACCGAGGACAAGAACGCGTCGCCCTGGGTGCTGGCGTCCATCAAGCCGATTCAGCTGTCGCATTTCGACTTTGACGGCTACGTAGAGGCACGCAAGCAGTTCACCACCGAGGAGTGGATCGATCTGCTGATCCAGAGCGTGGGCTTCAACCCGCAGATGTTCGGCAAGCGCAACAAGCTCAGCCAGCTGGTGCGCCTGATCCCATTCTGTGAGCGCAACTACAACCTGATCGAGCTGGGCCCGAAGGGCACCGGCAAATCGCACATCTACTCGGAGTTTTCGCCGCACGGCATCCTGATCTCGGGTGGCGAGGTCACCGTGCCCAAGCTGTTCGTCCACAACGGTACCGGCAAGTTGGGGCTGGTGGGCTACTGGGACGTGGTCGCATTCGATGAGTTCGCCGGCAAGCAAAAGCGCGTGGACAAGGCGCTGGTGGACATCATGAAGAACTACATGGCCAACAAGTCCTTCTCGCGTGGGGTGGAGACGTTGGGGGCCGAGGCCAGCATGGTCTTCGTGGGCAACACCGACCACACGGTGCCTTACATGCTCAAGCACTCGGACTTGTTCGACCCGTTGCCGGAGAAGTTTCACGACTCGGCGTTTCTGGATCGCATCCACAGCTACATCCCGGGCTGGGAGGTGGACGTCATTCGGGGCGAGATGTTCTCCAGCGGCTACGGCTTCGTGGTGGACTACCTGGCTGAGATCTTGCGCTCGCTGCGCAACCATGATTTCTCGGATCGGTACAAGGCGAAGTTCCGGCTGGCAGATGACATCTCCACCCGCGACCGGGATGGCATCAACAAGACCTTCTCCGGTCTGATGAAGATCCTGTATCCGCAGGGCACTGCCACTGACGCTGAGGTTGAAGAGGTGCTCCGGGTCGCCATCGAGGGGCGCAAACGCGTCAAGGACCAACTGCTGCGCATCGACGCCACCTACCCGGCTGTTCGTTTTGCCTACAGCGATCAGCAGGGGACTGAGCGACTGGTGACGACCCTCGAAGAAGAGGAGTACCCTAGTGCCTACCACCGGCGAGTGGCGGGAGACGAGGTTGACGCACCATCGACGGTGCCGGAGCCGCCTGCAAAGGAGCCGCCCGTGGCCGTGCGAGGTTCTTTGCCGAACGCCAGTGACGCGCTCCCGCCAAAGGAGCAGCTTCTGAAGGAGCAGCACCTGGTCTTCCAGGAGAACCAGCGCGGCATTTCCTTCGACAAGCTGTTTGGCCCGTACCTTGTGGGTGCCAAGCGGGTCATCGTGACCGACCCGTACCTGCGCATGTTCCACCAGCAGCGCAACTTGATGGAACTCCTGGAAACAGTCAGTCGGCAATCACGCCCGGAGGATGAGATCGCGGTGCATGTCGTCACCGTGGAGGACGAGTTCAGCGGCGACCGGCAGACCGAGAACTTCCAGAAGATGGCAGCTGCGTGTGCCGGCATCGGCATTCAGTTCTCATGGGCCTATGACACCACTGGGACCAAGCACGACCGTGACATCACGACAGACCACGGTTGGAAGATCGTGCTCAGCCGTGGCTTGGACGTCTTTCAGCGATGTGAGCTCAATGACGCGTTCAGCTTCTCGAACCGGATGCAGCAGCACCGGCAATGCAAGGAGTTCAATGTGACCTTCGTCAAGTTGAACGCCGTGCAGTGAGGTTACCTGTTGCTAACTGAAGATCATCGGGCCCCTAGCGGAATTACTCTCATTTCGATTCGACGACAAGTTGTCTGCCGGTCACTGCGAAGGCGATTGGCACCCTGTTGGCGACATTTCTGACCCGAAGTGCGCCTCAAGGCATCACCTTAGATGCCTTGCCTTTCAAGCCTTGACAAGCTCTGCTCGCCCAGAGGAAAGGTTGAGTCTCCGGTACTGTTAATCCGTAGGTCCCTGGTTCGAGCCCAGGTCGGGGAGCCACTTTCCGCCAGAAGGCCGTGACATCTCCCGATGCCACGGCCTTTTCGCTGGCCTCGCTCCGTGCGGTCAGGCGAGCATCTCAGGGGCGCACCGTGGCACCTCCTGGTCCGCCGTCACCGGCAGCCACACCGCCACCGTGGTGCCGCGTCCGGGCTGGCTGCGGACGCTCACCTCGCCGCCATGCAGGTGCACGATCTCATGCACGATAGCCATGCCCAGGCCGCTGCCCAGCACCTGGCCGCTGGGGTCGGCGCGATAGAAGCGCTCGAACACCCGGGCCTGCTGCTCCGGCGTCATGCCGATGCCCTGGTCCTCGACCTCGAAGCCAACGCGCTCTGGCCCCTCGGCAACGGCCGTGCGCAGCAGTCGCAGCGTCACCCCGCCCGGTGCCTGGGAGTACTTGTAGGCGTTGCTGATCAGGTTGAAAAGCACCTGGCGCAGCTTGGCAGGGTCGGCCCAGACCGCAGACCCGCCATCGTCGCCTTCGATGCTGACGGCTGAACGGCCCGCAGGAGGCTGGAAGTCTGGCACTGTCTCGTGCAGCAGATCGCACAGGCGAACGGTGACACGCTGGAAATCCCGGTCGCCACGGGCCTCGATGCGGGCCAGGTCCAGCAACTCGTCCACGATGTGGTTCATCTGCGTGCTGTTGCGGTGAATGGCCTCAAGCATGCTGCGCTGCCGCTCTGCGGGCAAGGCGCGCTGAAGCAGCAACTCTGTGAAGCCGTGCACACTGACCATGGGCGTGCGCAGCTCGTGTGCCGCGGTGCTCAGGAACTCGCTCTTGAGCCGCTCGACCTCGCGCTCGTGGGTGATGTCCTGCAAAGACAGCAGCACGGCAATGCCTGCGGTGTCCACCCGCCCTTGCTCCAGCCGCAGATCCACCCGTGTCGGATGCGCCAGGCTGAGCAGCGGCGCGCCTGCGCCGCCGC
>JAFLDI010000140.1 GCA_017302485.1 Burkholderiales bacterium
GGGCTGGGATCGTCCAGCCGCCGCTCGGACTCGGCGGCGGCCAGGGCCAATGCCTGCGCGCCCAGCATGCCCGCCAGGCCTTTCAGGGAGTGCAGCTCGCGCGCCAGCGCGGCCCAGTCGGCGGCGTCCCACTGTCGTTGCAGGCGCTCGGTCAGCGCCGGCACGCCCTCGGCAAACTGCCGGGCCATGCGGCTCCAGACCTCGGTGCGGTTCAGGACGCGCTCCAAGGACCTGGGCAGGTCGATCGCGGCGGCCTGGGCCATCTGCCAGATCGCTGGATCGATGGTGAGAGGTCTCGCCGCCGGACTCTCGTCGTCCTCGTCGTCGACCCAGCCAGTCCAGCGCTGCAGGCAGCGCACCAGGTCGTCGAGGTCGAAGGGCTTGCCGACATGGTCGTCCATGCCGGCGGCCAGCGCCTCGGCGCGGTCGGCTTCGCCCACATTGGCCGACATGGCGATGATCGGGCGATGGGCATGGGCCGGGCGCTGGCGCAACAGGCGGGTGGCCGCCAGTCCGTCCATCACCGGCATGCGCACGTCCATCAGCACAGCGTCATGGTCGCCGGCATCGGCGCGCTGAATGGCCTGCTGCCCGTCCTCGGCGCAGTCGACGAGCGCACCTTCGTCTTCCAGCAGTTCGCGCGCCACCTGGCGGTTGTTGGGGTTGTCCTCGACCAGCAGCACGCGCATGCCCTTGAGGCGTCGCCGGCCGGCCTGGGGATGGGTCGAGGGTCGGGCGGTGTCGGTGAGGGTGCGCCAGGCGGCCTGGTCGCTGCCCGCTTCGGCGCGCGGCAGTACCAGCTCGAAATGGAAGCGGCTGCCTTCTCCGGGCGCGCTCTGCAGCATCAGGGTGCCACCCATCAACTGCACCAGTTGGCTGCTGATGGCCAGACCGAGACCGGTGCCGCCGTAGCGGCGCGTCGTGGAGGTCTCGGCCTGGCCGAAACTGCTGAAGATGCGCGACTGGTGCTCCGGGGCGATGCCGATGCCGGTGTCGGTGACCTCGAAGGCCACGCGCAGTCCCGCCGGCTCGTCACCGACCGCGGCCATGCGCACCGACACCTCTCCCTGCTCGGTGAACTTGATGGCATTGCCGCCCAGGTTCATCAGGACCTGCATCAGACGCATCGCGTCGCCCAGCAGCCAGGGGGGCAGGCTGCCGGCGCCTTCCAGACGCAGGCGCACCGGCCGCTCTTCCGGCAACTGGGCGCTCAGCAGCAGCGACAAGTCATCGAGCAGGCGGGTCGGCTGGAAGGGTTGCGGATCGAGCACCATGCGGCCAGCCTCGATCTTGGACGCATCCAGGATGTCGTTGAGCAGTGCCAGCAGTGCGCGTGCGGCACCTTCGGACTTGGCCACATAGTCCAGTTGGCGCAGGTTCAGGCTGGTGCGTCGCAACAGCCGGAGCATGCCCAGCACCGCGTTGAGGGGTGTGCGCACCTCGTGGCTCATGTTGGCCAGGAACTCGCCCTTGACGCGACTGGCGGCTTCGGCGCGCTCGCGGGCCTCCACCAGCTCGGTGATGTCGATGCGGAAGCCCACTGTGTGTCCGTCGGGCATGCGCCGCTCGATCACGCGCAGCCAGCGGCCGTCGTCGAGCTTCATGACGATCTCGTGGCCGGCAGACCGGTGCGCCCGCAGACGTTCGGCCACCCATTCGTCCTCGCGTCCGATGGCAGCCGCATACTGACCGCGTGCTGCGCCGCCCCGGATGATCTGTTCGAAGGTGGCGCCTTCCACGATCAGGTCGGCCGAGGTGCTGAACATGCGGCGGTAGGGCTCGTTGCACAGCACCAGCCGGTCGTCCGGGTCGAAGAGGACAAAGCCCTCGTCCAGGGTGTCCATGGCCGTGCGCAGCAGGGCCTCGGCGCGCAGGATCTGCTCCTCGCGCTGTCGACGCTCGGTGGTGTCGGCGTAGATCAGCACCAGGCCACCATCGGGCATGGGTGCGCTGGTGACCTCGTAGCTGCTGACCTGGCGCTGCAGCTCGAAGGTCTCACGTCGGCGTTCCTGGTGGCGCAGGCAGGCCTGGGCTACGCGGGCCTCGATGCGATCGCTGGACAGGCCATCGCGCTGGCCGGCCTGCCGTACCACCTGCTCCAGCGTGCGGCCCGGCTGCTCGAGCCAGGCCGAATCGGCCAGCACCGCCTCGGCGAAGGCCTGGTTGTGGGTACGCAACTGGCGATGGGCGTCGAACAGGGCCAGACCCAGGGGCAGATGTTCGATCAGGCCACGCAGCATCTCGTGGCTGCGTCGCAGGCCGAGTTGCAGCTCGCGTTGGCGGGTGATGTCCTGCACGGCGCCCACCCAGTGGCGGACCTGTCCATCTTCATCGGACATGGCTTCGCCGACGATGCGCAGCCAGCGCACCTCGCCCGGGCTCTGCAGTGGCAGCTCCAGGTCCCACCCGGCGCCGGTGTCCAGGCCGCGCCGCGCGGCCTGCAGCAGCGCATAGCGGGCCCAGGGGGCCAGACGGCGCAGGGCCTGGCGCAGACTCACCGGGCTGTTCTCGGGCAAGTGGGTGAGCGCCCGCAAGCGCTCGGAAAGCGCCAGCTCGGGCGGCGACAGGCGCAGGTTCCAGCCTCCGACGCCGGCCACACGCCCCACCTGTTCCAGAAAGCGGCGGCTGTCGCGCAGCGACTGCTCCAGGCGCTTGGCGGCGGTGATGTCGGTGCGTATCGACACCATCCTGTCGACGCGTCCGTCGGCCCCCATCAGGGGTGCGACGATGCTGTCCACCCAGTAGAGGGTGCCGTCCTTGGCGCGGTTGCACACCTCGCCGCGCCACGGGCGGCCGGCCATCACCGTGGTCCACAGCTCGCGCCAGAACGATGGTGGATGGTGGCCCGCATTGAGCAGGCCGTGGCTGCGCCCGATCAGCTCCTCGCGGGTGTAGCCGCTGATGCGGCAGAAGGCATCGTTGACGTCGAGCAGGTGACCCTGCGCATCACTGACCGAGACGATGGCGTGCTCGCGGATGGTGTTGAGCAGACCCTGGTGTTCGCGCATCGCCGCCGCCAACTGGCGTGCGCTGTCCTTCTGGGCGGTGAGGTCCAGCGTGATCTCGACGAAGCCGTCGACCTGGCCGTCCTCCAGGGTCATCGGCATCAACTCGGAGTGCACCCAGACCAGGCGCCCATCGCGGGCCCGATTGACCAGCTCGACCTTGCAGGGGGCGCGCAGCTCATAGGCAGCCTCCAGCTGGGACAGGGCCTCTGGCGAACTCTGCCCGCTGCCCAGCAGCTCAGCCGGTGTGCGTCCCAGGGCTTCGCCGGGGCTGTAGCCATACAGCCTGGTGAAGGCCTCGTTGATCCAGCGGATCCGCCGGTGGCGGTCGGTCATCATCACAGCGTTGGTGGTGCGCCTGGCCACCATGGACAGCCGCGCATGCTCGCGCTGCCGCTGCTGAATGCCCTGTCGCCGTGCCACCTGCCTCTGTGTCAGCGCCGCAGCGATCAGCGCCAGGGTCAGGCTGACCAGTCCACCGCTCACCGCCAATTGCCGCAGGCTCCCTTCCTGCTCGGTCGACAGGGCTGTTGGCGCCTGCAGATCCAGCCGGAACGTGCGGCCAGCCAGAACCATCGTCCGACTGGTCTGGCGCAGACGCTCATCGCTCAGCATGGTGTGGCCCCAGCGCCGACCCTCGCGATCGCCCAGCCACTCGGTCAGGGCCAGGCGTTGTCCGGGCTGGCCTGCGTCGGCCAGCCAGACCTGGGGCTGGAGCAGGGCGAGCGCCCAGCCGGCCACCCCCAGGCCCCGGCGGTCAGGGGCGGGTCGGACAGTGGGGTTGGCGCGGACCGGCATGACCAGCCACCACGCACTGTCCGATGCGGTAGCCGCGCGGGCTGGCGTCAGCACCACCTGGTCGACCTCGGCCGCGCGGTCAAGCGAGCGGCCCAGGGCGGGGTCGACGGCCAGATCCTGACCCGTCTGGTGAGGGTTCGTGGACCAGACGATGCGGCGCGCGGTGCCGGTGCTCCGTTGCGCGTAGGCCAGGCTGAGCACACCGTCACCCGTGCGATCAAAACCACTCAGGGCGACGAAACGGTCGAATTCGTCGGCGCTGACCTCGTTGCTGCCGGCCACCAGGCCGCGCAGGGCCTGCAGGGCGGGCACCGTGCTGTCCAGGCGCTGCCGGATCTGAGCCTGCAAGCGGTCTGCCTCCGCCTGGAAGGCACTGTCGGCCTGCTGCACCAGGGCCTCGCTGCGCTGGTGCACGATGACCTGCGTGACCCAGCCGCCAGCGGCCAGCAGGGCGCCGGCGACAGCCAGGGCGAGCGGTGACAGGAGTTTCATCGGCGTGACGGCACAACGCCAGGGCGGACCAGGGCGTCTGGAGGATTGTTTCGGCAGGCAGGATTCAGCGCTGACCTGAAAAGCCCGGGGATCGCCGGCCTACTCGGTCGCCAGGGTCTTCCCGAGGCCCGTCGCCCAAGCGACAACGCGCGCGATCAGGCGGCCGCCACAATCCACGACCATGGGAAGCCTCTACCTTGTGCGCCACGGCCAGGCCTCGTTCGGCGCTGACGACTATGACCAGCTCAGCGCGCTGGGGTCCGTGCAGTGCCGCCTGTTGGGCGAGTACCTGGCCCGCCACGGCCTGCGCTTCGACCGTGTGCTGACCGGCCGGCTCAAGCGGCATCGCCAGAGCCTGGATGCCTTGCGCGGAGGCTTTGGCCAGTCCCTGCCCGAGGCCGAAGCCCTGGCCGGTCTGGATGAGTACGACAGCGAAGCGGTCGTGCGTGCCATCCACCCGGGCGAGCTGCCGCGGGCCCGTTCGCCGGATCAGGCGCGCCAGCACTTCAAGCTGCTGCGTGAGGGCCTGCTGGCCTGGATGGAGGGCCGTGTGCAGCCGCAGGGCATGCCCAGCCACGCCGAGTTCCGCGCCGGCGTGGCCGACGCCCTGACCCGGGCCCGCGAGCAGCACCAGGGGCGGGTGCTGGTGGTGTCCAGCGGCGGGCCGATTGCCACTGCCGTGGGCTTGGTGCTGGACGCCCCGCCCGCCAGCGTGGTGGATCTGAACATGCGCCTGCGCAACAGCGCGCTCTGTGAAATGGTGGCTTCGGCCAGCCGCCACAGCCTGCTGAGCTTCAACACCCTGCCGCACCTGGACACACCGGCGCTGGCCGAGCACATCACCTACGCCTGAGCCACCCGACGCGCCAGCGGCCGCGGCGCCGGGGTGCGGCCGGCGATGTAGCCGCCGGTCTCCAGCGCCCATCCTTCGGTGGCCCGCTCGGTGGGGTGCAGTTGAACCTCCGTGCCGCCCAGGCCACTGCGTACCGCCCGCGCCACCAGCGCCTCGGCCTGAGCCGCGTCCAGATGGCGGGCAAAGCGCTGCCAGCGTCGAAGCAGCGCAGCGTCGCGCCAGGCGTCTTCCAGGCGCTGGCGCAGTTGCAGCGGGTCGCGCTCCCTGCCGCCATCCCAGGCGCGTGGCAGCAGGCTGTGGAAGACCAGCTGGAAGTCGCGCCGTACCTCGCCGGCCGGCAGCAGCTCGGCCAGGCGTTGGCTGGCCGCGGCGTAGCCGGGCTGCAGCAACAGGCGCGTCACCAGCGCCTGCAGGCCCTGGATCGGGTTGAGCAGCCGCAGCCGATTGGGAGGCAGCATCAGCAGTGGCAGGCTGGCCGCCACTTCGTGAGGCAGCGGTGTGACAAAGCTCATCAGCACGGCCATCCGCGCCCACTCGGCCGCCGACAGGCCGTCGGCCGTTCCGCCGACGCGCTGCTCGGCCAGCACGGCCATCAGCCGGGCCTCGTCCCAGCGCAGGTCGGCCTTGGCCTGGTTGGCGCGCAGGCTGATCACCGCCAGATTGCCGGCGGCATAGCCTGCGCCGTTGTGCACCCGATCGACCGACGCATCGGTGTCGGCGCCGCTGCCATGGGTGAACGCCGTGCGCGTGACCGGGCAGACGGCGGCATCGATCTGGGCCAGGAAGTGGGGCGTGACCTGCACACCCTCGAAGGCTCGGCCGCGGCGCCAGGCCTGCACCCGAAGCTGCAGCCACTTGCGCACATGTCGGCTGGCTTGGCGGCCAGACCGCAGTGTGCTTCTGCCGCTGCTGGCGCGGCCGGCCTCCCAACCCTGCCGCAGCGGGCAGCCGCCATCCAGGTGCTCGGCCGGTGGTACGAGGCCGTGCCGGGCGAAGTCCCAGCCCAGCTCGAAGCCGGTGCGCTCAGGGCTGTCCGGTTCGGGCAGGGGCAGGGTGCTGCCGCGGGGCAGCTCGGGCTCGTCGTCGAAAGCGAGGGCAAGGGCAACCTGGGCCATGGTCGGACTCCGTGTGTCGGGTGGGGCACCTGGCGGCCTGCCGGGTGCATGGATCGCAGTCTGGGCGGTCACAGGCTCAAGGCGTGAGCCAGTGGATCGCCCCACCCCCGGGGATGTGCGGTGTCGCGGTTATGCTTCAGGCTCACGCCATGAGCTTCAGACCTGCCAAGGAGGCCCTCTGGACCGCACCGAACGCTTCTACCGCATCGAGCTGCTGATCAAGTCGCGCGGCGGCGTCAGCTTCGAGGATCTGCTGAGCGAACTGGAGGTCTCGCCGGCTACGCTCAAGCGCGACCTGCAGTACCTGCGCGAGCGCATGGACGCGCCCATCGTGTATGACCGCTTCGACAACCGTTACCGCTTCGAGGCGGGCGGCGGCGCCACGGCCCCCGCACCGGCGCACCAGTTGCCCGGCGTCTGGTTCAGCGAGACCGAGATCCATGCGCTGCTGACCATGCACCAGCTGATCGAAGGCCTGGACGCCGGTGGCGTGCTGGGCCGCCACCTGCAGCCGCTGCTGGACAAGCTGCACGGCATGCTGGGCGCCAGCGAGGGCGAGGCGCGCGAGCTGATGCGCCGGGTGCGCATCGCCAGCCCGGCGCGCCGTCCGGTGCCCAGCCGCTGGTTCGAGCGGGTGGGCAGCGCACTCCTCAAACGCCAGCGGATCGACATGCGCTACTTCACCCGCGGCAAGGGCAGCGAGTCGCAGCGGGTGGTCTCGCCGCAGCGCCTGATCCACTACCGCAACACCTGGTACCTCGACGCCTGGTGCCACCGCAGCGAGGGCCTGCGCCGCTTTGCGCTGGACGCCGTGCGTGAGCTGCATGTGCTCGAGGACCAGCGCGCCCGCGATGTGGCGATGAAGACGGTGGAGGCCGAACTGGACGGCGGCTACGGCATCTTCAGCGGCAAGGCCACGCAGACCGCCACGCTGCGCTTCGACGCCGAGGCTGCGCAGTGGGTGGCGCACGAGGAGTGGCACCCTGAGCAGCAGCTCAAGGCGCTGCCCGATGGCGGCCTGGAGATGCGCCTGCCCTATGCCGACGCCACCGAGCTGGCGATGGACATCCTTCGCCATGGCCCGCATGTTCGGGTGCAGGCGCCGGTGGCGCTGGCGCGCGAGGTGGCCGAGCAGTTGCGCGTGGCCGCGCAACACTACGCATGACAGCCCTCGACCGGATGCTGGCGCGGGTCGATGCGCTGCTGGCGCGTGGCGATCGCCGTCTGCTGGGCCTGGTGGCGCCGCCCGGTGCGGGCAAGTCCACGCTGGCCGAAGCAGTGGCGGGCGCCCGCCCCGGCCAGGTGCAGGTGCTGCCAATGGACGGCTTTCACCTGGCGCAGGCCGAGCTGCAGCGCCTGGGGCGCGCCGATCGCAAAGGCGCCCCGGACACCTTCGATGTGTCCGGCCTGGTGGCGCTGCTGCAGCGGTTGCGCGCCCAACGGCCGGGCGACGGTGTCATCTGGGCGCCGGCCTTCCGGCGTGCCATCGAGGAGCCGGTGGCTGGCGCGATCGCGGTGGAGGCCAGCACCCCGTTGCTGCTGATCGAAGGCAACTACCTGCTGCACGACGCCGGCGGCTGGGCGGCGGTGGCACCGCTGCTCGACGAGTCCGGCTACCTGCACGTCGACGATGCCCGGCGCGTGCCGCGGCTGATCGCCCGCCATGTGGCC
>JAFLDI010000141.1 GCA_017302485.1 Burkholderiales bacterium
TTCCGATGCATTACTCACCCGTTCGCCACTCGTCGCCAGGTTGCCCCGCGTTACCGTTCGACTTGCATGTGTAAGGCATGCCGCCAGCGTTCAATCTGAGCCAGGATCAAACTCTATAGTTCGATCTTGAATTTGCTCAAAGAATTGAAGTGAACTTCACTTCCATGAGCGTTTAAAGGTCTTTCAACCTCGGTCTCTTTCGAAACCTTGGCACTCGCCTTCAAACACCCACGCTTATCGGCTGTTACTTGTTAAAGAGCTTTGCCTTTCGGCGTTTGCAGATCAGTGATCAGCAAAGAAGCGAGATTCTGTCATGAAGAAATAACCTTGTCAAGCGCTTGGTCTTTCTTCGCAACTTCCTGATGTGTTCGCCACTTGATCAGTGGCTCGCTCAGCAGGTTTCGCCGCTTCGCTGCAAGCCCGTCTGTGCTGTGCAGCGAAGCCCTCGACTGTAGCACATGTTTTTCTCGCAGCGCAAGTGTGGCTGGTGATTTCGGTGAAGCCAGCGTCGCCCGAGGCGCTTCAGTTCCTCGCCGCGCCGGCAAGGAGCTGGACACATGCCTGCTGCGGGTCGTCGTGCGCCAGCACCTGGGGCAGGCGCATCTGGAGTGACTTGGCATCCGCTCTCAGGATGCGTTGCTTGATGGAGGCGATCTGAGCAGGATGCATCGAGAAGCTGGTCAGACCCATGGCAAGCAGGATCTCGGTGAACGACGCGTCGCCAGCCATCTCTCCGCACACCGAAACCGCCTTGCCGTGCGCGCGCGCCTGGCCAATCGTGGTGGCAATCAGCTGCAGGACGGCCGGGTGCCATGGATCGTAGAGGTGCGCGACCGCTTCGTCCGCTCGGTCGATGGCCAGGGTGTACTGGATCAGGTCGTTGGTGCCGATCGAGACGAAGTCGAAGTGCCGAAGCAATGCCGGCAGGATCAGGGCCGCTGCAGGCACTTCGATCATTGCGCCCAGCTCCACATGCGAATAAGCCTGCCCCTGACCGTCGAGCTGCCGGCGCGCCTGTTCAAGGGCCTCGCGAACGCGCAGTGCCTCATGGGCATGGGCAACCATTGGGATCAGCACTCGCACCTTGCCATGCGCACTGGCGCGCAGGATGGCCCGCAGCTGAGCGCCGAACATCTCGGGCTCGGCCAGACTCCAGCGAATCGCCCGCAGTCCCAGTGCGGGGTTGGTCTGGTGGTCGATCGCGTGTGAGGACAGCCGATCCAGCGGTTTGTCCGCGCCGACATCGATGGTCCGAATGGTCACAGGCAGGCCATTCATCGCCTCGACCACTGCGCGGTAAGCCAGGTACTGTTCCTCTTCATCGGGCAGGTGGCCGCCACGGTTCATGAAGAGGAACTCGCTGCGGAACAGTCCGACGCCCACCGCGCCGGCCGCAATGGCCGCAGGAGCGTCGGCAGGCAGTTCGATGTTGGCCAGCAGTTCGATGTTGACGCCATCGAGCGTGACGGAGGGCTTGTGCCTGAGCCTGTCGAGCCGCGCCCGTTCAAGCTCGCCCTGACACTGCCGGAAGCGGTACTCTTCCAGGACGATCGGCGAGGGATCGACGATCAGCACCCCTTCATCGCCATCGATGATGACCCAGTCGTCCTGGCGCACCAGCCGACTGCCCTCTCGGGTGCCGACCACCGCGGGGATGTCCATGCTGCGCGCAACGATCGCGGTGTGCGAGGTGCGGCCGCCGACATCGGTGACGAAGCCGGTGAAGACGCTGCGCTTGAACTGGATCATGTCGGCGGGCGCAATGTCGTTGGCCACCAGCACCAGCGGATCCTCGCCGCCGAAGTCGCGGCTGCCCACGCCAGCAGTGACGTCGTTGTCGTCACGGGCCGATCGCGACATGGCCTTGAGCATGCGCTCGACCACCTGCTCCAGGTCGGCCTTGCGCTCGCGCAGGTAGTCGTCCTCCATCTCGTCGAATTGCCGCGCCAGAACCTCCAGCTGTGCCGACATCGCCCATTCGGCGTTGTAATGCCGCTCGGTGATCCACTGCTTGGTCGCATCGGCCAGCATGTCGTCGTGCAGCAGCATCAGATGCACGTCCAGCAGCGCCACCAACTCGGCGTGGGCCTCCTCGGGCACCTCCTGCTTGAGTGCGACCAGTTCGTTGGCGACCTCGTCACGAGCACGTCGCAGGCGATCGACCTCGGCAGCCACCTGCGCGGCATCGATGAAGTAGTGCGCCACGTCGACCCGGCTCGACGCCACCAGCACCGCCCGGCCGATGGCCACACCGCGCGACACTGGCAGGCCGAAGATCTGGATGCTCATGTCGCCACACTGTAGCAGTGCGCCTGCAAGGATTCACGTGGGTTTCACCACCTGTCACCGCTTCGTCAAGAGACCGTCAACGTCTGGACACCCGCCGCAGACACGATGGCGGCAATCCACGGAGAAACCCGATGAAGGAATTGCCCTCGCCCACGCTGCCCCTGATGCACCTGTTGGAGTCGCCACTTCGACGGCGCCCGCAGTTGGCTCCCGCCCAGACACGCAGCACCGGCGAGACCCCGGCGCTCGAAGTGGTGTGGGCACGGCACCTGGACGAGGTGCGCGCCGTCCAGCGCCTGCGCTGGCGGGTCTTCGTCGACGAGATGGGCGCCTGCCTGCCGCCCACGCCACAGTTCGGCGCCAATCACGACGTTGACCGCTTTGATGATCACTGCGAGCACCTGATGGTGCGTCTGCCGGCCGCCAACGGCCGCCCGCCTGAGGTGATCGGCACCTACCGCGTGCTCACGCCTGCCGCCGCCCTGCGCGCTGGCGGCCTGTACAGCGACGGCGAGTTCGACCTGAGCCCGCTGGACGCCTGGCGGCCGCGCATGGTGGAACTCGGACGCTCCTGCGTCCACCCCAACCATCGCACCGGCGCCGTGATCATGGCGCTGTGGGCCGAGCTGGCCGCCTTCATGGAACGCAATCGGCTGGAGGCGATGATCGGCTGCGCCAGCGTCACGATGCACGACGGCGGACACCATGCAGCCAGCCTGTGGAAGCGCCTGCAGAGGCAATATCTGGCCGATCCGGAGTTCCGCCTGTCACCGCGTCTGCCGCTGCCGGTCGAGCAACTCGACACCACGCAGGACGGCGAGCCGCCGGCGCTGCTCAAGGGCTATCTGCGTTGCGGCGCTCGCATTCTTGGCGCGCCGGCCTGGGATCCCGACTTCAACACCGCGGACCTTCCTGTGATGCTTCGACTGGCCGACCTGCCCGATCGCTATCGACGTCACTTCCTGCGCGCAGAGTGACGCAGGCGAGGATTCAACTGCCCTCGCCGAACTTGTCGTTGACCAGCGCCAGGATCGCCTCGGCCGCCTGATGCTCATCGGGGCCGGAGGTTTCCAACTCCACTTCGGCGCCCTGCCCTGCCGCCAGCATCATGACACCCATGATGCTCTTGGCATTGACCCGGCGGCCGTTGCGGGTCATGAAAACGTCGCACTGGAAGCCGCCCGCCAGCTTGGTGAGCTTGGCCGACGCCCGGGCATGCAGACCGAGCTTATTGCTGATGGTGAGCTTGACTTGCTGCATAGGTGGGCGAAGGATCTTGTGACTGGGTCTGGGGCCGGTGCGAGGAAGCCGACATCACGCCCTGGCCGCCACCGGACAGCGCACGGGCCACCAGGATGTCCAACGCCTCGTTGCGGTAGGCCATGGCGCGCCACAGCATGGGCACATTGACGCCGGCCACCACACGCTGGGTCACACCATCGGCCAGACGAACCGCGGTGTTGCAGGGTGTGGCACCGAACACATCGGCCAGGATCAGGGTCGGTTGCCCCTCGCTCAGCAAGGGGCGCAGTGCCTGCTCCACCTCGGTGGCAGACCAGGCCGATGGCACGTCCAGCGCCGACAGTTGAGCCATGTCGTCCGGGAACACATGCGCCGCCACCGAGCGCAGGGCTGTGGCAAGCGGTTCATGGGCCAGGATCAGCAAATGGGGCATCTGTCGGAAAACCGATCGGTTCGGGCCATTCTAGGGGCCCGACGGGTCCCCAAGGGCAGGGATGGACGTCAGGTCGATGCTGCCCCAGCCTATTCACCCATCTGCCGGGCGTCCAGCCGTGCTTGCCGGCGCGCTGCGGTGGTGGGGCTGCCCTGGCCAATCTGTGTCACCATCCGGCCTGCCCGCTGGCCGGAAGCATTGCCTTTTCGGAGCGGATCATGAACGCCCCTGAACGTCTTGCCCTGCCCATGTCCGCCGACCGACTGCCCCAGGAAGCCCCCCGGCCGTCCGACGACCCCTACTGGCGCGAGCTGATCAGCCAGATCGGCAGCGACATCGGCCAGTCGCTGACCAGCGCCCTGGAACGCGTGACCGTGCTGGCCACCACCGGAAAGATCGACCGCGCCGGCCTGAAGGCCCTGCGTGACGAAATCGATCGCGCCCGCCGCGCCGGGATGATCGGCCAGCAGATGGCGCGCTACGCTTCGGGCCGCATTCGGCAGGTGCCCGAGCAGCTCAGCCTGACCACCCTCATGCGCGAGATCCTGGTCCAGCGCGGCCGCGAGGCCTCGGCGCGCAACCTGCAGATCCGCCAGTCGCTGCGCCCTGTCGACGTGATCGCCGATGCCACGCTGCTGCATGCGCTGGCCCAGGCCGTGCTGGACTGGGCCTTCGAGCTGAGTTGCGGCAGCCTGGAGTTGCGGGTGGAGCTCAAAGCCTGGCCAGCCCACGCCTTGCTGGTCTGCCGCTTCGATCACCTCAGTGACCAAGCCCTGCCTGAGGCGGTCGTGGCCAGCACCGACCATGTTGCCGCGCTCGACACCATGAGCTGGCGCCTGGTGCAACAGATCGCCCGCACGCTGCAGTTGGGAGTGGACCGCGTCGATGGCGCCCGCGACTGTGTGCTGACCATCGAGTTCCCGCGCACGGTCAGTGACCAGCTTGAAGGCGTCAGCGCTGTCGAGATCGACCCGGGATTCGCCGCCTCCGAGAACTCCAAGCCACTGGCCGGCAGCCATGTGCTGGTGGTGGCCTCCCGCCGCGACCTGCGCAACGATGTGCGCGAGGCCACGCGCCACATGGGCCTGCTGGTCGATTTCGTCAACTCGGTCGACGAGGCGGAAGAGTTCGTGCGCGACGCGCTGCCGCACGCCATCGTCTACGAGTCCGCTTTGGCCGGCGACCGCTTCCAGCGACTGTGCGACAGCATCCAGACCGAGGTGCCCGGATTCGTCTTCATCGAGATCGCGGAGGAAGGCGACGGCTTCCAGCTCAGCAGCGACAACGACGCGCGACGCGCCAGCGTGGGCCGCAATGCGGTCCAGGAGTCACTGCCCTCCGCGCTGCTGTTCGAGCTGTCGCGCACCGCCTGAGGGCCGCCCGGGTCCGGTGGCTTCAGCCGCCGAAGACCTTGCGCAGGATGTCGCTGCCGGTGCCGATCGGATCCTGGCGGATCTTGCGCTCTTCCTCGCCGATGATCAGGTACAGGCCATCGAGTGCCTTGCGCGTGACATAGGTCTGCAGGTTGGCGTCCTCCTTCTTGACCAGCCCCAGGCCCGAGGCCTTGCCAGCCAGTGCGTTGTACTTGTCGGCCAGGGAGACTTTCTCGGTGGCCCGGGTGACGATCGGCAGGAACTTGGTCGTCAGGGGTTGGCGGGTTTTTCCAGCGAAGTAATCGGTCACTGACGTATCGCCGCCTCGGACGATCTTGACCGCATCCTGCACGGTGATCGCACGCGCGGCCGACACCAGCATCTCCTTGGCCTCGGGCACCGCCAGCTCGGCAGCGCGGTTCATCGCGGCCACCAATTCATCCACGCGGGCCTGCTGGCCGGTGTACTTGGCGATCTTGGCGGCGTCTTCCAGCATGCCAGGCAGCGGAATGCGGACCTTGGCGTTCTTCATGAAGCCGCCCTCCTGCCCCAGCAGGCCCACGGCCGCCAATGCACCGCGCTCAAGTGCCGTCTTGACACCCATCGAGGCATCGGCCTGACTGAGCAACCCGGCGCGTGCCAAGGGTGTCCAGGCCAGGGTCAGGATGGCGGCACCGACCGCCGTAAACTCTCGTCGCTGCATTGCGAGGACCTCCATGAATCGACGCCACCATCTTGCGCTGTCTGCCCGCTGGCTGGCAACCGTGGCCGTGGCCCCGTGGGCGCTGTCGGCCTGCGCCAGGCGTGAAACAGCGCCCGACTTCGCGTTCACGTTGCTTGATGGCCGCACCCAGCAGTTCGCCCAGGCGCGCCAGGGCAAGGTGGTGCTGGTGAATTTCTGGGCGACCAGTTGCACCACCTGCGTCAAGGAGATGCCGCACCTGGTCGAGGCGCACCAGAAATTCAAGGACCAGGGCTACGACACGCTGGCCGTGGCAATGAACTACGACAACCCGGACTTCGTGGCCAACTTCGCCAGCAGCCGACAACTGCCGTTCGGTGTGGCGCACGACCGCAGTGGGGGCATCGCCAAGGCCTTCGGCGATGTGCGCCTGACGCCCACCAGCTTTCTGATCGACAAGTCCGGTGCGGTGGTCAAGAAGTACGTCGGCGAACCCGATTTCGCCGACTTTCAGCGCCTGATCGGCGAGCTGCTGAAGGCCTGATCAGGCCCCCACGCCCGCCTGCGCCGCCTGCTGGTCGGCGTGGTAGCTTGAGCGCACCAGCGCACCCACGGCGGCGTGGCTGAAGCCCATTGCGCGCGCCTGGGCCTCGAACATCTTGAAGGTATCGGGGTGCACGTAGCGCGTCACCGGCAGGTGGTGGCCCGAGGGCGCCAGGTACTGGCCAATGGTCAGCATGTCGATGTCGTGGGCGCGCATGTCGCGCATCACCTCGAGGATTTCCTCGTCGGTCTCACCCAGGCCGACCATCAGGCCGCTCTTGGTGGGGATGTGCGGGAACAGGGCCTTGAACTTCTTCAGCAGGTTCAGGCTGAAGGCGTAGTCGCTGCCCGGTCGGGCCTGCTTGTACAGGCGCGGCACCGTCTCCAGGTTGTGGTTCATCACGTCCGGCGGTGCGGCCTGGAGAATCTCCAGCGCGCGATCGTCGCGGCCGCGGAAATCGGGCACCAGCACTTCGATGCGGGTGGCGGGCGAGTGCTCGCGCACCTGGCGGATGCATTCCACGTAGTGGCCGGCCCCACCATCACGCAGGTCGTCGCGGTCGACGCTGGTGATCACCACATACTTCAGCTTCAGCGCGGCAATCGTCTTGGCCAGGTTGGCCGGCTCGTCCACATCCAGGGGGTCGGGGCGGCCGTGGCCAACATCGCAGAACGGGCAGCGACGGGTGCACTTGTCACCCATGATCATGAAGGTGGCCGTGCCGTGGCCGAAGCACTCGCCGATGTTGGGGCACGAGGCCTCTTCGCAGACGGTGTGCAGCTTGTGCTCTCGCAGGATCTGCTTGATCTCGTAGAAGCGGGTGGTCGGCGAACCGGCCTTGACGCGAATCCAGTCGGGCTTCTTCAGCACCTCCGCCTGAACCACCTTGATCGGAATGCGGGCGGTCTTGGCCTGGGCCTTCTGCTTGGCAGTGGCGTCGTAGTCGGCGCCGGTCTTGGCTTCGTGGGTGGTCTTGTCGGTGGCCATGGCTCGGGCAGGCGCGAAAGGAGAGAAGAGGGTCAGCGGCTCAGGTGGGCCGCGAGGCGCTCGGCCAGCAGGGCGGCGACATCGCGCGGCTCGGCGCGCACGCCCAGTGTAGCGAGGTCGACCGTGCGCAAGCCCGCGTAACCGCAGGGGTTGATGCGCTCGAAGGGCTGCAGGTCCATCGCCACATTGAGCGACACGCCGTGGTAGGTGCAGTGCCCGGCCACCTTGATGCCCAGTGCGGCGATCTTGCCCCCCAACAGTAGCTGGAGCAGGCGAAGGCGCGACTGCTGATACGGCATCTCTTTTGGCATAGGTTTGGTCTACCGCTTTATTAACCGTTTGTTTATTCAACGTGGCATAACGTTGCCGAATTTTGG
>JAFLDI010000142.1 GCA_017302485.1 Burkholderiales bacterium
CACCGTGGTCCACGCCGGCTCGATGGGCGTGCCGAACGCGCTCGACGTGCTGCTCGACGCCGCGGCGCGGCTGCGCGACGAGCGCCTGCGCTTCGTGCTCGTCGGCGACGGCCACGAGCGGCCGCGTCTGGTGCAGCGCATCGCCGACGAGGGGCTGGCGCGCGTGCAGTGGTTCGAGCCGGTGCCGAAGACGCAGGTGCCGGCCCTGCTCGCCGGCGCCGACATCGCCTACCTCGGCTGGCGGCGGGTGCCGATCTACCGCTTCGGCATCGCGCCGAACAAGCTGATGGACTACCTGATGGCCGGCTGCTGCGTGCTGCATGCGGTCGAGGCCGGCAACGATCCGGTGGCCGAGGCCGACTGCGGCTTGACCGTCGCGCCCGAAGACCCCGATGCCGTGGCCGCAGGGCTGCGCCGGCTCGCTGCGCTGCCGGCCGACGCGCGCCGGGCGATGGGGAATCGCGGCCGCAGCTTCGTGCTGGCCCATCACACCTACCCGGTGCTCGCGCGCCGCTTCCTCGAGGCGCTGGCATGAGCCCGCCCGGCCGCCCGAAGGGCGAATACCGGAGGCCGCAGGCCGAAGGTACTCCAGTGAACCCGCCGCGCCGTCCCGATGGAGAGCCGCACGGGCCGGTGCCGCCCGGACGCGGCCCGGAGAAGCCGCCGCCGGACGAGACCGAAGCCGTCGCGGCGCGTTATGCACGCCGCGGCGACCCCGACCGCTACAGCGCGCTGCGGCCCGAGGTGTGGCAGACGCTGCAGGAGCGCCAGCGCACGCTGCTGCGCCTGCTGGCGGCGCACGGCGTGCGCGACTGCGGCGGGCTGAACCTGGTCGAGGTCGGCTGCGGCGCCGGCGGCAACCTGCTGGAACTGCTGCGGCTGGGTTTCGCGCCCGAGCGGCTGCGCGGCATCGAGCTGCTGCCGGCGCGCTTCGAGATCGCGCGCCGGGTGCTGCCGGCGGCGGTGCGGCTCGACTGCGGCGATGCCTGCGCGGTGCCGGTCGCACCGGCCAGCCAGGACCTGGTGCTCGCGGCCACGGTGTTCTCGTCGATCCTGGACGGGGCGTTCCAGCAGCGGCTGGCGGCCGCGATCTGGTCGTGGCTGAAGCCCGGCGGCGCGGTGCTGTGGTACGACTTCACCGTCGACAATCCGCGCAACCCGGATGTGCGCGGGGTGCCTGCGGCACGACTGCAAGCCCTGTTTCCCCAGGGTCTGATCAGCGCCCGGCGGGTCACGCTGGCGCCACCGATCGCCCGCGCCGCGGTCCGTCTGCATCCCTCGCTCTACACTCTTCTCAACGCCTTGCCGCTGCTGCGCACCCACCGGCTGGCCTGGATTGCCAAACCCGCATGACCGATTCCAAGCCCCCCTTCCTGGCCTTCGCCCTGCCCGACATCGGCGAGGACGAGATCGCCGAGGTGGTCGACACCCTGCGCAGCGGCTGGGTCACCACCGGCCCCAAGGCGCGGCGCTTCGAGGAGGACTTCGCGCGCTACCTGGGCGAGCCCGGACTGCAGGCGATCGCGGTCAATTCAGCCACTGCGGGCCTGCACCTGGCGCTGGAAGCCCTGGGCATCGGGCCTGGCGACGAGGTCATCGTCCCCACCCACACCTTCACTGCCACCGCCGAGGTCGTGCGCTACCTGGGGGCCGACGTGCGCCTGGTGGATGTCGACCCGCTGACGCTGAACATCGACCCGACGCTGGTGGAGGCCGCGATCACACCGCGCACCAAGGCGGTGATTCCGGTGCACTACGCCGGTCTGGCCGCCGACATGCCGGCACTGCTGGAAATCGCCCGCCGCCATGGCCTGACGGTGGTGGAGGACGCCGCCCACGCCCTGCCGAGCACCAGCCACGGCCGCTTGGTGGGCACGCTGGACAGCGACGCAGCGGTGTTCAGCTTCTACGCCAACAAGACCATCACCACCGGCGAGGGCGGCATGCTGGTCACCCGCAACGCCGAGCTGGCAGCGCGGGCCCGGGTGATGCGCCTGCATGGCATCAGCCGGGATGCCTTCGACCGCTTCACGGCCCAGGTTCCCAGCTGGTACTACGAAATCGTCGCGCCGGGCTTCAAGTACAACCTGACCGACATCGCCGCGGCGCTGGGTCTGCACCAGTTGCGCAAGGCCGACGCCTTTGCGGCTCGGCGTGCGGCGCTGGTGGCGCGCTACGACGCCGCGCTGGCCGGGCTGCCGGTGCAGCGCCCGGCCCACGCGCCCGCCGGTGAGCGCCACGCCTGGCACCTCTATGTGCTGCGCCTGGCGGACGCCGCACCGATGAACCGTGACCACCTCATCGAGCGGCTCTTCGCCGCCGGCATCGGCTGCAGCGTGCACTACATCCCGCTGCACCTTCAGCCCTACTGGCGCGACCGCTACCAACTGACGCCGGCGCAGTTTCCGCACAGCCAGCGGGCTTACGAGCGCATGCTCAGCCTGCCGCTGCACACCCGCATGACCGATGCCGATGTCGACCGCGTGGCCGATGTGCTGCGGACCGCATTGGCGGCCTGACCATGGCCAAGCGCTTGCTGGACCTGGTCGTGTCAGCGTTGTCGCTGCTGCTGCTGGCGCCCCTGATGCTGTTGATTGCGCTGGCGATCAGGATGGACTCGGCGGGACCGGTGTTCTTCCGCCAGGAACGGGTGGGGCGGGCCGGGCGGCTGTTTCGCATCCACAAGTTCCGCACCATGCGCCTCGACGCGGAGCAAGGGGGCCTGCAGGTCACGGTGGGTAGAGATCCGCGCATCACGCGTGTCGGCCATTGGCTGCGCGGCCGCCGGCTGGACGAACTGCCGCAACTGATCGACGTGCTGCGCGGCGACATGAGCCTGGTCGGTCCGCGGCCGGAGGTGCCGCGCTTTGTGGCCCACTATCCGACTGCCCTGAGGGACGAGGTGCTGGCCGTGCGGCCGGGGCTGACCGATCCCGCCACACTGGCCCACCTGGACGAGGCGCCGCTGCTGGCCGCCGCCACCGACCCCGAGCGGGCCTACATCGATCAGGTGCTGCCGCGCAAGCTGGCGCTGCAGGCCGAGTACGTGCGTCGCGCCACCCTGGGCGGTGACCTGATCCTGCTGTGGCGCACGCTGTGCGTGCTGGTGCGCCGATGAGCAGCGCCCCCAGCGTCTGGCACCGGCTGGACCGCTTCCTGGCGCTGCTGCGACCGCACCGCGAACCGCTGTCGATGCTGATCGACGGCGCGCTGGTGGCGCTGGCCTGGAACGTCACCTACCTGTTCCGCCTGGGCTTCGAGCGCTGGCTCAGCGCGCGCCCCGGTTACGACGGCTGGGTGCTGGCGGGCATCGTGGCGGTCTACCTGGTGGCCCTGCGGGCCCTGCGCGTGCCGCAGGGCATGTGGCGCTTCTCGGGCTTTGGCGAGGTGCGGCGCATTGCGCTGGCCTGCCTGGGTGCGGGTCTGGTCAGCGCCGTGGGCGTGCTGATGCTGCAACTGGTGGAGGTGCCGCGTGCGGTGCTGGCCCTGCATCCCTTCGTGGCGCTGATGGCCCTGGCCCTGGTGCGCATGGGCTATCGCACCCTGTACGAGCACGCCCGCGCGCAGATCACGGGCAGCGAGCGCGCAGTGCGCCGCGCTCTGGTGCTGGGGGCGGGTGATGCGGCGCGGCGGCTGCTGGCCGGCATCCACCAGCAGGGCTGGATCGTCACCGGTCTGCTGGACGACGATCCGGCCAAGCAAGGCGCGCGCATCGCCGGCATCCCCGTGCTGGGTCCCCTGACGGCTGTGAGCGACAAGGGGCTGCTGAATGGTGTCACGCACCTGGTGATTGCGCTGCCCGGGGCCAGCGCGGCGCAGCGGCGTCGGGCGGTGGAGCTGGCTGGCGCCACGGGCCTGCCGGTGCTGACGGTGCCCTCTGCCGACGAACTGCGCAGTGGGCAGGCCGAGAGGGTGCGCGACATCGAGCCCGAGGACCTGCTCGGGCGCGAGCCGGTGCAACTCGACGAGGCGGGTATCGCCGAGGTGTTGCGCGGACGCACCGTGCTGGTGACCGGTGGTGGTGGCAGCATCGGCAGCGAGTTGTGCCGGCAGCTGGCACTGCTGGCGCCGGCCCGCCTGGTGATCGCCGAGCTGTCCGAGTTCAACCTCTATGCGATCGAGCAGGAGCTCGCGCAGAGCCATCCATCGCTCACCGTGGTGCCTCTGGTGGTCGATGTCAAGGACCTGGCCGCCCTGCGCCATCTGGCGGCGCGCTGGCGGCCCCAGGTGGTCTTTCATGCGGCCGCCTACAAGCATGTGCCCTTGATGGAGGTCGGCAACGCCTGGATGGCCTTGCGCAACAACACGCTGGGCACCTTGCATGCAGCCACCGTGGCGGCCGAGGTCGGGGCTGAGCGCTTCGTGCTGATCAGCACCGACAAGGCGGTCAACCCGACCAATGTGATGGGGGCGACCAAGCGCGCGGCCGAACTGGTCGTCGCAGCCATGGCCGCCGAGCACCCGGCGACGCGGTTCATGGCGGTTCGCTTTGGCAATGTGCTGGGCTCATCGGGCAGCGTGATCCCCAAGTTCAAGGAGCAGATCGCCCGGGGCGGGCCGGTCACGGTGACCCACCCCGAGATCATTCGTTTCTTCATGACGATTCCCGAGGCCTGCCGCCTGGTGCTGCAGGCCGCGGCGCTGGGCCACAGCGGTCAGGTGCTGGTGCTGGACATGGGCGAGCCGGTGCGGATCGTCGATCTGGCTCGGACCATGATCCGCCTGGCTGGCCGGTCCGAGGCCGAGATCCCGATCGTCTTCAGCGGCCTGCGCCCCGGTGAGAAGCTATTTGAGGAACTGCTGGCCGATGCGGACCACACCCTGCCGACCATCAACCCCAAGCTGCGCGTGGCCGCGCTGCACGATGGCGAGCGCGCCCGGGCGCTGATGGCCGCGCTGCCCACCCTGCCGGGTCCGGGCCAGGACGATGCCGTCCGACGCTGGCTGCAGGACCTGCTTCCCGAGTACCGCCCCCCGGGCTGACACCTACAATCCAGTGCTTGCCGCCGCCTGCCGTTCCATCATTCATGCAGCCCCTTGTCGTCCGTTCGCCCTACCGTGTGCAGGTGGACGTGCTGTATGCGCTCTTCCTGCGCGAGGTGTCGGCACGCTTCGGCCGCAGCCGGGTCGGTCTGCTGTGGACGCTGATCGAGCCGCTGGCGCAGGTGATCGCGCCGGTGCTGATCTTCGGCTTCATTCTGGATCGGGTGGTCACCGGCTACGAGTACCCGGTCTATCTGATCTACGGCCTGCTGCCTTACTACCTGTTCCGCACGATCTGTGTGCAGACCATGGAAGGTGTCAATGCCAGCCGGGGCCTGCTGTCCTACCGGCCGATCCACCTGATCGACATGCTGTTCACCAAGGCGATCTTCACCATCGCCCTGGACCTGTTCCTGTTCCTCATCATCGGCATCGGGCTGGCGGTTCTGGGCTTTGATGTGGTGCCGGCGCGTCCCGTGGAGTGGCTGTTCAGCCTGCTGGGCGTGTGCCTGTTCGCGCTGGGGCTGGGCATGATGCTGGCCGCGCTGGTCAGCTTCATGCCGGATGCCCGGGCCATCGTGCGGGTGCTGTTCATGCCGCTGTACCTGGTCTCCGGTGTGGTACTGCCGGTCAGCCGCTTTCCCAGTTGGGTGGTCGACTGGCTGGCGCTCAATCCGCTGATGCACTGGCTTGAGGTCAGCCGGCAGTTCGGCCTGCCTCATTACCGGGCCATGCCGCAGCTGTCCGGGGCCATGGTGTTCTTCTCGATGGCTGTGCCGCTGCTGCTGGGCTTGGCGCTGTACCGCCTGCGACGGCTGAGTCGGGTGACGACATGATCCGGGTCGAGTCGCTGACCAAGAGCTACCTGACCTTGCGGGGCCGCAAGACGGTCTTCCGCGATCTCAGCTTTGTCGTGCCGCCCGACCGCAACGTCGGCATGATCGGCCGCAATGGCGCCGGCAAGTCGACCATGATGCGCCTGCTGGCCGGCGTCGACCTGCCGGACAAGGGCCGGATCATCACCCCATCCCGGCTGTCGTGGCCGGTGGGCCTGTCCGGCGGCATGAACACCACCGCCTCAGGGCGCGAGAACGTGCGATTCGTCTGCCGGCTCTACGGCGTGCGCGGCGATGCGATGAAGCGCGTGGAGGAGTTCGTCGCCGATTTCGCCGAGATCGGCGAGTGGTTCGATCAGCCGGTGTCGACCTATTCGTCGGGCATGAAGGCCCGCGTGGCTTTTGGCTCGAGCATGGCCTTCCAGTTCGACTACTACCTGATCGACGAGGCCATGAGCGTGGGCGATGCCCGCTTCAAGGCCAAGTCGCGCGAGCTTTTCAAGGAACGGCTGCAGACGGCCAGGGTGATCCTGGTGTCGCACAGCATGAAGCAGATCAAGGCGATGTGCGATGTCATCGTCTACCTCGATGGTGGTCGTGCCACCGTCTACGAGGATGTGGATGAGGGCATCGCAGCCTACGAGAGGATGGGGGGGCGGGATTGAAGCGTCTTGTGACATGGTTGAGCGGGCGCAGGCTGGTCGTGCTGCTGATCGGCGTGCCTCTGCTGCTGTCGGCCATCTATCTGTGGACTCTGGCCGCCGACCGCTATGTCAGCGAGTCGGTGGTGTCGGTCCGCCAGAGCGGCGAGCAGGTGCCGGCCAGCGATGGCCTGAGCCTGCTGCTGCAGGGCGCGGGCAGCGGGCACACGCGGCAGGATTCGCTCCTGCTGCGCGCCTACCTGCGCTCGCGCGACCTGCTGATCGAGGCGGACAAGCAGTTCGATCTGCGCAAGGCCTATTCGGCGCCGCGCCTGGACCTGCTGTTCCGCCTGCCGCCCGATGCCAACAGTGATCGCTTCCTCGACTACTTCCGCGAGCGCGTCGAGGTGCTCTATGACGACGAGTCAGGGCTGTTGACCCTGCGTGTGCAGGGTTTCAGTGCCGAGCAGGCGCAGAAGCTCAATGCCTTGCTGGTGCGCCAGAGCGAGCGCTTCATCAACGAGATTTCGCAGCGCATGGCGCGCGACCAGATGGCCTTCTCCTCCGGCGAGCTCGAGCGCAGCCGCTTGCGCCTGGCCGAGGTCAAGGGCGACATGCTGGCCTTCCAGAGCCGCCACAAGGTGCTCGACCCGATGTCGCAGGCCCAGGCCAGCGCCGCCCTGACCAGTGAGCTGCAGGCGCGGCTGGCCCGGCTGGAGGTCGAGCTCAAGAGCGGCCTGGCGTACATGGATCCCAACGCCTTCCAGATGCGGGCCATCCGAGCCCAGATCAGTGCCACGCAACGCCAGCTCGACGAGGAATCGGCGCGCGCCACCTCCGAAACCCGCCAGGGCCGGCGCATCAATGCGGTGGCGGCCGAGTACCAGGTGCTGCAGACCGAGCTGCTGTTCGCCGAGGAGTCGTTCAAGGCGGCCACGCTGGCCTACCAGACGGCCCGCCTGGAGACCTCGCGCAAGGTGAAGTCGCTGGTGCTGGTGCAGTCACCGTCGCTGGCCGAACAGCCCGAGTACCCGCGCCGCCTGTACGACCTGGCCGCCATCGCCCTGGGCATGCTGCTGGTCTACGGCATCGTGCGCCTGCTGCTGGCGACGATCGAGGACCACCTTGACTGACGGCGGCCCGGGGGAGCAACGCACGTGAGCTGGAAGAACGATGCCTTCTGGGTGGCCGCGCGCGACGCCGCACTGGCCGCCGCCACCGAAGCCGACGTGGTGCTGGTGCCCAGCGAGTTCCTGGGCGAGCACCGGGCGTTTGCGCCCATCGAGTTCGCCTGGGGATTGGACCCCGCGCAGCACCGCGTGGCTTGGTGCTGCAGCAAGGATGACGCACACCGCCTGGCACCGTGGGTGCTGGAGCGCGAGCAGCGCCAGGCCCAGCACCGCTGGGCCAACGAGGTATTCGTGCTGGGCGCGGCCTTT
>JAFLDI010000143.1 GCA_017302485.1 Burkholderiales bacterium
ATCGGCACCGCGCCGAAGCGCGTGACGCGGCGCGGCTTCAGGTAGACGCGGCTGCCGTCCTGCAGGCCGTGCTGCTGGCGCAGCGCGTGCCAGCGCTCGCGCGGCAACTCCACATCCACATAGGCGCCATCGTCGCGCAGGAACTCCACCCGGGTGTTCGGCCCCACGGTCAGTGCCTGCGAGAAACTCACCGACCAGGTGCTCTCGTCGGCGCTGGACACGATGTCCAGCTCATGCGGGCGCACATAGCTGACGTCGTCGCTGGCGCGGCCGTGGAAGAGGTTGACGTCACCGAGGAACTTCAGCACGAAGGGCGTGGCCGGGTGGTCGTAGACCTCGTCGGGGCTGCCGACCTGCTCGATGCGGCCCTCGTTCATCACCACGATGCGGTCGGCGACTTCCATCGCCTCTTCCTGGTCGTGGGTGACGAAGACGCTGGTCACGTGCACCTCGTCGTGCAGGCGGCGCAGCCAGCGGCGCAGCTCCTTGCGCACCTTGGCATCCAGCGCGCCGAAGGGTTCGTCGAGCAGCAGCACCTTGGGCTCCACCGCCAGCGCACGCGCCAGGGCCACGCGCTGGCGCTGGCCGCCGGAGAGCTGGTGCGGGTAGCGGTCGGCCAGCCAGTCCAGCTGGACCAGCTTGAGCAGCTCGCTGACCTTGGCGCGGATCGCGCCATCGCTGGGCCGCGTGCTCTTGGGGCGCACGCGCAGGCCGAAGGCGATGTTCTCGAAGATCGTCATGTGGCCGAACAGCGCATAGTGCTGGAAGACGAAGCCCACATGGCGCTCGCGCACATCGGCAAAGGTGGCGTCCTCGCCGTGGAACAGCACCTGCCCGCTGTCGGGCTGTTCCAGCCCGGCGATCATGCGCAGCAGCGTGGTCTTGCCCGAGCCCGACGGGCCCAGCAGCGCGACCAGCTCACCCGAGGGAATGGTCAGGTTCAGGTGGTTGCACACCGCCAGCGGGCCGTAGTGCTTGACCAGGTTCTTGACTTCGATGGACATGGCTTATTCGCTCTCTTGATCTGCGCGGGCGGCGTGCTTGACCTGCTTGACCCGTTGCTCGACGATGTACTTGAGGACCAGGGTCACCAGCGCCAGGCCGGCCAGCAGCGAGGCGACGGCAAAGGCTGCGGCGAACTGGTACTCGTTGTAGAGGATCTCGATGTGCAGCGGCATGGTGTTGGTCTGGCCGCGGATGTGGCCTGAGACCACGCTGACCGCGCCGAACTCGCCCATCGCCCGCGCATTGCACAGGATCACGCCATACAGCAGCGCCCACTTGACGTTGGGCAGCGTGACCCGCCAGAAGATCTGCCAGCCGCTGGCGCCCAGCACCCGCGCGGCCTCTTCCTGTTCCTGGCCCTGGGCCTGCATCAGCGGGATCAGCTCGCGGGCGATGAACGGGAAGGTCACGAAGACCGTGGCCAGCACGATGCCGGGGACCGCGAAGATCACCTTGAGGTCGTGGTCGCGCAGCCATTCGCCCCACCAGCCTTGCAGACCGAAGACCAGCACATAGATCAGGCCGGCGATCACGGGGCTCACCGAGAAGGGCAGGTCGATCAGCGTGAGCAGGACGTTCTTGCCGCGGAACTCGAACTTGGCGATGGCCCAGGCCGCAGCGATGCCGAAGACCAGGTTCAAGGGCACCGAGATGCCGGCGGCGATCAGCGTGAGCTGGACGGCCGACAGCGCATCGGGCTCGACGATCGCGGCCAGATAGACCTCCCAGCCCTTCTTCAGCGCTTCGTGGAACACCGCGAACAGCGGCACGAACAGGAAGAAGGACAGGAAGGCCAGGGCCACGCCGATCAGCGTGATGCGCACCCAGGCCTGCTCGGTCGTGGGCGGAAGGGCAAGGGCGTGTCCGGCGACCCCATCGAGGACCTGGCGCGGATCCGGCTTGGCCGGGCCGCTGCCAGAGCCCCCTTGGGGGGCAGCGACCGGAAGGGAGCGTGGGGGCTTCATTTCTTGGCCCAGGCCTGGATCATGTTGATGCCCAGCAGCAGCACGAAGGCAATGCTCAGCATGACCACCGCGATCGCGGTGGCGCCGGCGTAGTCGTACTGCTCGAGCTTGGTGATGATCAGCAGCGGCGTGATCTCGCTGACCATCGGCATGTTGCCGGCGATGAAGATCACCGAACCGTACTCGCCCAGCGCCCGGGCAAAGGCCAGCGCGAAGCCGGTCAGCAGCGCCGGCGTCAGCGTGGGCAGGATCACCAGGCGAAAGGTCTGGCCGCGGCTGGCGCCCAGCGTGGCGGCGGCCTCTTCCAGCTCCTTCTGCAGGTCCTCGAGCACCGGCTGCACCGTGCGCACCACGAAGGGCAGGCCGATGAAGGTCAGCGCCACGAAGACACCCGTGGGCGTGAAGGCCACCTTGAAGGGCAGCCAGCTGCCGATCCAGCCGTTCTCGGCATACAGCGCCGTCAGCGCGATGCCGGCCACCGCGGTGGGCAGCGCGAAGGGCAGGTCCACCAGGGCATCGACCACCCGCTTGAAGGGGAAGTGGTAGCGCACCAGCACCCAGGCCACCAGCAGGCCGAAGACCGCATTGATCAGCGCGGCGGCCAGCGAGGCACCGAAGGTCAGCTGGTAGGACGCCACGACGCGCGGCGAGCTGACCGTGTCCCAGAACCCGGCCCAGCTGAGCGTGAAGGTCTTGAGGAACACTGCCGACAGCGGCACCAGGACGATCAGGGCCAGGTAGAGCAGCGCGAAGCCCAAGGCCAGATCGAATCCGGGCAAGACGGTGTGGCGTTTGAGCAGGGTGCGGGACAGCAGCACGGCAGGGTCGGTCCTCATGCGAAGACCGCAGTGGGTTATGCGAGAAGCGATGCTAGGCATACCGCCAGCATCGAGGAACGAAGCAAAACGCGTTTGCTTATGCGTTCGCTGGGGCGCTCGCGGCGAGACGCCCCCGGGCGCAGGGCCGGGGGGCGACCGCGCCGGTCACTTCTTCAGGTAGATCGTGTCGAACACGCCACCATCGGCGAAGTGCGTCTTCTGAGCCTTGGCCCAGCCACCGAAGATCTCGTCGATCGTGAAGAGGTTGACCTTCGGGAACTGCCTGGCGAATTTCTCGGCCACCTTGGGGTCGGTCGGGCGGTAGTAGTTCTCGCCGGCGATGCGCTGGCCTTCCGGGCTGTACAGGTAGTCCAGGTAGGCCTTTGCCACCTCGCGGGTGCCGCGCTTGTCGACCACCTTGTCGACCACCGTTACCGGCGGCTCGGCCAGGATGCTGACCGAGGGCACGACGATCTCGAACTTGTCCGGCCCCAGTTCCTTGACCGCCAGGAAGGCCTCGTTCTCCCAGGAAATGAAGACGTCGCCGATGCCGCGTTCGACGAACGTGGTGGTGGAGCCGCGCGCGCCGCTGTCGAGTACCGGCACATTCTTGAACAGGGCGGTGACGAAGTCCTTGGCCTTGGCCTCGTTGCCGCCCGGCTGCTTCAGGGCATAGCCCCAGGCCGCCAGGTAGTTCCAGCGGGCGCCGCCCGAGGTCTTGGGGTTGGGCGTGATGATCGACACGCCCGGCTTGACCAGGTCGCCCCAGTCCTTGATGCCCTTGGGATTGCCCTTGCGCACCAGGAACACGATGGTCGAGGTGTAGGGGCTGCTGTTGTGGGCCAGTCGCTTCTGCCAGTCGGCGGGGATCAGCTTGCCCTTGTCGGCCAGCTCGTCGATGTCGTAGGCCAGTGCCAGCGTCACCACGTCGGCCTCCAGGCCGTCGATCACCGAGCGGGCCTGCTTGCCCGAGCCGCCGTGCGACTGCTTGACGGTGACGGTGTCGCCGGTCTTGGCCTTCCACTGGGCGGCGAAGGCCTTGTTGAAGTCCTGGTAGAGCTCACGCGTCGGGTCGTAGGAGACGTTGAGCAGAGTGATGTCCTTGGCCTGGGCCAGACCGGCCAGACCGAGCAACAGAGCGGCGCCGACGGCGCCCAGGCGGAGGGTGAAGCGATTCATGGTGTTCCTGACACGAGAGGGGTACGGCCTGGGCAGTGTCGGGACCGGCGCGCGTCCAGGGAAGGAATGAAAACGAAGTCGCTTATGCGTTCTCTGATGCTGGCGGCGCGCAAGCCCACGCCGCCCCTGTCACACCGCGAATTTCAGCGCCTTGGCTGGTGCCCGCTCGCGGCCCGGCGGCGTGCTGCCGGCGGGCGGCAGCGGCTGCAGTGTGGTCGGCCTGGTCGGCACCGTGGCAGGGGCGGGCGGCGCCGCTGTCGAACCGGGATGCAGACGCTCAAGCCAGGTGGGTTCCGCGGCAGGCGGCTTGTTGGCGGCAGGGGGAGTGAGGATGGTGCGCATCACAGGGTGGCGATCGAGACTTCGGTGGACTTGACCAGCGCCACAACCTCGCGGCCGATGCGCAGGCCCAGCTCATGGACCGAGCGGGTGGTGATCACCGAGGTGACGACCAGTCCGGAGGGGGTTTCGACATCGACTTCCGAGACGACCGGACCTTCGATGATTTCCTTGACCCGGCCACGGAACTGGTTGCGGGCGTTGACGGCGAGGATGCTCATGGCGACAAGGTGAGAAGAGAAGGACGGAGGGGCACAGGAGGTGAAGAGTTCAGGCGGCCATGCGGAAGCAGACCGACTCGTCGACCGCCTGGGTTGGCGCAGCTTCGGGCACATGGACCTGCAGCCACACTGTTCGGCCAAAGCTGTCGGTCACCGTGGTGCAGCCCTGGCGCAGCAGCTCGTGGGCCAGCCGCTGCGGATCGACGCGGTAGCCGGCCACGCGCAACTGGGTTGCCATGCCCAGCAGCGTGGCCAGGTCGCGTTGCTCCACGGCCTGACGCAGCGCCTGACCTGTGAAGGGCAGTTCGAGATGGATGGCTGACGAGTGCATCGGGGAACCTCGTGGGTGGAGTGCAGTGGAGGCATGATGGGCGCCGTCCCTGCATCGGACAACGAAGACCTTCGTCGATGCTTGCTCGTCTGGCGCATAAGCGCTGCGCGCACGCTGCTCTGCGATGATTCGCCGATGCGCCTGCAACTGCTGTCCGACCTGCACCTGGAGACCGAATCCTTTGAGCCACAGCCCGCGCCCGGTGCCGAGCTGCTGGTGCTGGCTGGCGACATCGACAGCCGCTGGGAGGGCCTGGCCCGCTTTGCCGATTGGCCGGTGCCGGTGCTGATGGTGGCCGGCAACCACGAGTACGACGGCCGCGATGTGGACGAGGCGCTGCCGGCGCTGCGCGCGCATGGGGCGGCGCTGGGCATCCGGCTGCTGGAGCGTGAGTCGGTGCTGCTCAGCGGTGACGACGGTCGCCGCATCCGCGTGCTGGGCACCACCCGCTGGAGCGACTTCGACCTGTTCGGTGCCGCCCAGCGCGAGCGTGCGATGCGTGCCGGCGAGTACTTCGCCCGCGTGCAGCGCAGCACGCGCGCCGGGCAGGTCTTTGATGCCACTGCGGTGCGCGCCGAGGCCCGGGTCTGCCGCGACTGGCTCGAGTCAGCGCTGGCCGAGCCGGCGCAAGGCCGCTGGGACGCCACGCTGGTGGTCACGCATTTCGCGCCCAGCCTGCGCAGCGCCGACCCGCGTTACGGCCGCCAGCCCGGCACCGCCAGCTTCTGCAATGCCGACGACGATCTGGTCGCGCGCGCCGACCTGTGGCTGCACGGCCATGTGCATTGCCGCCATGCCTATGCGCTGCCTCGGCCGGGGCGCACGCCGGCGCGGGTCATCTGCCAGGCGCGCGGCCTGGCGGCCAAGGCCGAGGACGAGGGCTGGGACCCGCTGCGCCTGATCGAGATCTGACCCCGGCAGCATGTGGCGATTGCGCATGCCGGACAGTGGCCGTGCGTGCGACACTGAAGCATCGGTTTCACCCAGGAGTGTTCCCATGAAGATCCTCGTCCCCGTCGACGGCAGCCCCTACACCAAGCGCATGCTGGCCTACCTGGCGGCCCACGATGAATGGCTGGTGCGCGGCAACAGCTTCACCGTGGTCAACGCGGTCAGCCCGGTGCCGCCGCGGGCCTCGGCGGTGCTCGACAAGGCGCTGCTGAAGTCCTACTACGATGACGAGGCCGAGAAGGTCTTCAAGCCGATCCGCACCTTCTTCAAGCGCCAGGGCATCGAGGCCAGCTATGTGTCCAAGGTGGGGGCCGCGGCCGAGGCGATCGCGACAACCGCCGACAAGGGCGACTTCGACCTGCTGGTGATGGGCTCGCACGGCCACTCGACGCTGGGCAACCTGGTCATGGGCTCGGTGGCCACCAAGGTGATGGCCCACTGCAAGACGCCGGTCCTGCTGGTGCGCTGATCAGGCGCGCGGCGTGGCAGGCGCATCGTCGGCCACCTGCCAGGGCATGGGGACCGGCACTTCATCCAGCACGTAATCCAGGCCGAAGGCGGTGCCCAGGCCCGCGGCGTCGTCGTCCTCGACCGCCTGCGCGGTCGGCGCACGCTTGAACAGGCGGTTCCACAGGCTGGGGCGGGCGGTGGCGGACATGGGCGTCTCTCGGCGGGTGGGTGCTCTTTCCCCTGATGTCGGCCAGCGCTGGCCGAACTCAAGCCAGAGGCGCCAGGCCCGTCAAAATATCAGCTCACCTAATGAATACTGAATTTGGCGAATTTCCCTTCATGAACCGGGCCTGACTGCCGAGAATGCCTTCATGGCCCCGCGCTCCCCGTCGCGGAGGTGTTCAACCCCCCACGAGGTGAGCGTCATGAAGTCGCAGTCGTCCCAGCATGTGATCGTCCTTGGTGCCGGCATCATCGGCATCAGCACCGCCTGGTACCTGGCCCGCCAGGGCCACCGCGTCACCGTGGTGGATCGGCAGGAGGACGCCGCGCTGGAGACCAGCTTTGCCAACGGCGCCCAGATCTCGGTCAGTTTCTGCGAACCCTGGGCCAATGCCGGCGCGCCGCTGAAGGTGGCCAAGTGGCTGCTGCGCGAGGACTCGCCGCTGCTGTTCCGCCCCCGCCTGGACCCGCACCAGTGGCGCTGGGGCCTGAAGTTCCTGACCCAGTGCACCGACGCCGCCTTCGCCCGCAACGTGCAGCAGCTGGTGGCGCTGGGCGCCTACAGCCACGAGTCGCTCAAGGGCCTGGTGGCCGAGACCGGCATTGCCTACCAGCGCCTGGAGCGCGGCATCCTGCACTTCTTCTCGTCGGCCGCCGACGCCGAGGCCGGCTTTGCCGCCGCCGAGCTGATGCGCCGCCACGGCGTGGACCGCAAGATCCTGACGCGCGAGAAGGTGCTGAAGGTCGAGCCGGCGCTGGCCACCTTCGGCCCGAACATCCACGGCGGCACCTTCACCGCCAGCGACGAATCGGGCGACGCCCGCGTCTTCACCCAGGAGCTGGCGCGCCGCTGCGCCGAGCGCGGCGTGCAGTTCCTGTGGGGCCACGACGTGCTGGGCTTCGAGACCGCCACTGGCCAGGTCAGCGGCGTGCGCGTGGCCGAGCGCGCCAGCGGCCTGGCCCGCACAATCGACGGCGAGCAGGTGGTGGTGGCCATGGGCTCGTACAGCGCCCCGCTGCTGCGCCGCCTGGGCGTCAGCCTGGACATCTACCCGGCCAAGGGCTACTCGGCCACGCTCAAGCTCAAGCGCCCGCAGGACGCCAGCGTGGTCAGCCTGATGGACGACACCCGCAAGCTGGCGATCTCGCGCCTGGGCGACACCATCCGCATCGCCGGCACCGCCGAGCTCTCGGGCTACGACACCAGCCTGGACGGCCACACCGCCCGCGTGCGCTGCCAGGCCCTGGTCACCCGCTACGAGGAGCTGTTCCCCGGCGTGGCCGACACCTCGGAGCCCAACTTCTGGACCGGCCTGCGCCCCAGCACGCCGACCAACATCCCCTACATCGGCCGCGCGCCCAAGTGGGGCAACCTGTGGCTCAAC
>JAFLDI010000144.1 GCA_017302485.1 Burkholderiales bacterium
ATTAATATATCGACCAACAGAAAAGAAGTCCTGTTCAAATCGCTGAATATAACATAAGCATACAGCCCCTGAAACTATTACCACGAAGGCCTTCCCCTGAAAAGCACAGCCCCCGCTGTGCTTTTTTATTTCTTAATGGTTGGTTAACGCTTAACAAAGCTAGTCGTTAACCACTTCTAAACGACCGGTTAAGTGCCCCGTTTTTTTTGGCAACCCCTTGTTTGTAGTTGCATATTTGCATTGTCAAACGGAAACAAACGAAGACAACAAAACAAAAAACACAGCCTTTTAAAACAAACTTTAAAAAACACACACAATGCAAAAGATTACAATGTTCATAGCTATACTGGGTTGCATAGTAGCTGCAGTAAACATCTAAGCAAAGTGAACACAAAACAAAAAAACAACAACTCCGCACTCACCCATCCATCGTGCACAGGCGCAAACGAGACGAGCCTTCTCCGTCGCCGGTAGTGGCGCTGCACGAGCACATTCTGCTGCACCAAGGTGCTGCGTTTGGTGGGTGTCGGGGTGCCGCCGATTGAGTCGTGGTCGTCGCACTCGCCAGCAGTGACGCTGTGGTCGGAGATCACGTTACTGGGCGAGATCATTGTCATCAGCAACAGCTCGTCGGCGGACAGTTCATCCACATCGTCGTCGTCGTCATCGTCATCGTCCTCGACCTCTCCGTCTTCGTCGTTGTCGGTGCATTCGCCGTAGATGCCGTCGTCTTCCACCTCGTCGTCGTCGTCGTCGTCTTCGGTGCATGTGTTGTCGTCCAACACCAAGCTGCGCGATCGATGGTGAAACAAGGCGTCGAGAGGGTGGTGGAGGTCGTGGTTGAAGGGCGAGGACAAAGACGGTGGGGCGGGACCGCGAGGGGTGATGAGCTCAATCTCCAGCGTGCACACACTGTCGTTGCGGCCATGCTGTCTACTGCTGCTGGCAACGGACGGCGCAGCGCCGGGACGATGTCCGGCCACGTGCAATGCAGCCGCGGCGATGGCGCTGTTGGCGATGGCGCCTGCCGTTCCGACGGTCCAGGCCGCGCCGCAGTCCGTCGGCCCGTTCGCGAACCTCGACGGCTGGTGGGGCGGGATCGGACGCCTGCGCTTCAAGGACGGCAAGACCGGCACCGCCGCACTGATCTGCCCGATCAACTACGAATTCACCGGCACCAATGTGCTCGACCAGCTGGAGGTCCAGGCGCTGGACGCCAGCGTCAATGGTTCGGTACGCGCCACGCTGGTGCGCAAGAGCAAGAGCACCGGGTCGATCGAGACGCTGGCCAATGTCCTCAGCGTCGATGCCACCGGCGTGCAGACCACCCTGGTCGGGTTCACCCCGGACTCGATCAACTTCTTCACCCACGCCGCCTATGTGGTGCTGCAGCTCAGCCGCACCGACCCGGCCGCCGACGTGCAGGCGCACATGGTGCACCTGAGCCGCTTCATTCCCTGAGTGCTCACCGGCCCGCCCGGGCCTCTTCACCCCCCCTGCCGGACTCCGGCTTCTCACCCTGAAAGGAACGACCATGAACACCTCCCTCATCACCCGCGCCGCCGCTGCCCTGCTGCTGGGCTCCGTCGCCGTCCTGGCCCAGGCGGCCGATGTCAACGGCAGCTCGCGGGCCCAAGCCCAGAGCGACGTCAAGCCGGTCTTCAAGCCCGGCAAGCCGCGCGTCTGGGACGCGGTGGTCTCCGAGACTGGCGTGCTGCAGCGCGGCGGCGCCATCGGCGCCTCGGCGGTGAGCACCAGCGGCGCCTACCAGATCGACTTCCCGGTCGACGTCACCCAGTGCAGCTTCGTCGCCAACCTGGGCAGCGTGGACGTCGGCACGCCGGCCTCGGGGCAGGCGGTCACGGCACGCCGCTTCGGCGTGCCGACCGCGGTCTTCGTGCAGACGACCGACGACACCGGCACCCGCGTGCCGCGCGCCTTCCACCTGGTGGCGGTCTGCGCCTGATCAGCCGCGCCCGAAGCCGGCATCGCGGGCGCGCACGATGGCGCGTGCCCGGTTGTCGGCACCGATCTTGTCGAAGATGGCGGTGACCTGGTTGCGCACCGTCTTCTCCGACAGCCCCAGGGATGCGGCAATCTGCGCGTTGTCGCGGCCCTGGGCCATCAGCTCCAGCACCTCGCGCTGGCGGGGCGACAGACCGCCAAAGTCCACCGCGCCGCTGGTCTGCCCAGGCCGCAGCGGGAGAAACGCGTCCACCGCCTGCCACCAGTTCTGCCAGCCGGGTTCGGTCTCCAGCAGCAGGTGGTTGCCGCTCTCGATCACCACAAACTGCGCGCCGGGGATCTGGGTGGCGAGCAGCCGCCCCTCTTCCAGCGGCACACGCACGTCATGGCGGCTGTGCAGCACCAGGGTCGGGCAGCGCACCTGTGGCAGCAGCGCCTGCACGTCGATGCCGGCGAACACCCGCATGAAGCGCGCGGCATTGGTCGGTGAGGTGGACAGCCGCTCCATCTCGTTGAACCAGGCGTGCTGCTCGGGCGTGCCGCCGGGGATGAACTGGGTGGTGAAGAACTGCCGGAACGACGGGTCCTGCTTGCCCCAGCCCAGCTCGGCCAGGCGGCACATCATCTCGGCCTCGTCGCGGGCCTGCGGTGTGTCAGCGCGCACGAGCCGGCCGCGCGCGTAGCCGCCATGCAGCACCAGGTGCGACACGCGCTCGGGATGGCGCACCGCGTAGGCGATGGCCACGGCGGCGCCCTGCGAGATGCCCAGCAGTGCGAAGCGTTCCGGAGCGCCGACCGCGTCGACGACGCATTCGAGGTCGTCCACCCAGTCGTCGAAGCCCAGCGAGACGACGTCCCAATCGGACCAACCGCAGCCCCGCTCGTCATAGCGGACCAGCCGGGTGCGATCAGCCAGCGCGCGCAGCAGGCCGCGCCAGACCGGGCTGTCCCAGTCGGCCTCCAGGTGCGACAGCCAGGTGGCGGCCTTGATCAGCACCGGCTCGCCGAGACCGGCCACCGAGAACGCCAGACGGACCCCGTCGGCGGTCTGGGCGAAGCGGATCTGCTGCTGCGAAGGCACCGGCGGGGGCATGGTCAGAGACTAACGTCCCGACCCCACCCGCTGGAAGCCCTTGATCGCGGGACGGCCCCGCGATGGTGCGTGCCCGGTGTCAGTGCACCTGCACGCCGGTCTTGGCCTGCACTTCCTCGCGCGTGACGCCGGGCGCCAGCTCGACGATCTTCAGACCGTGCGGGGTGACGTCCAGCACGCACAGGTCGGTGATGATGCGGTCGACCACGCCCACGCCGGTCAGCGGCAGGGTGCAGTGCGGCAGGATCTTGATGTCGGTGGTGCCGTCCTTCTTGGTGGCCACGTGCTCCATCAGCACGACGACGTTCTTCACGCCGGCCACCAGGTCCATCGCGCCGCCCATGCCCTTGACCATCTTGCCCGGGATCATCCAGTTGGCCAGGTCGCCCTTCTCGGAGACCTGCATCGCGCCCAGGATGGCCAGGTTGATCTTGCCGCCGCGGATCATGCCGAAGCTGTCGGCGCTGCTGAAGATGCTGCTGCCCGGCAGCGTGGTGACGGTCTGCTTGCCGGCGTTGATCATGTCGGCATCCACCTGGTCCTCGGTCGGGAAGGGGCCGATGCCCAGCAGGCCGTTCTCGCTCTGCAGCCAGACCTCCATGCCTGCGGGCACGTGGTTGGCCACCAGGGTCGGCAGGCCGATGCCCAGGTTCACGTAGAAGCCGTCGGCCAGTTCCTTGGCGGCGCGGGCGGCCATTTCATCGCGGGTCCATGCCATGTCGTGTTCTCCTTCAGGCCTTGCGGACGGTGCGTTGTTCGATGCGCTTTTCCGGCGTCGTGTTCAGCACGATGCGGTGCACGAAGATGCCGGGCAGGTGCACCTGGTCCGGGTCGATCGCGCCGGTCTCGACGATCTCCTCGACCTCGACCACGGTGATGCGGCCAGCCATCGCCACGTTCGGATTGAAGTTGCGCGCAGTGCGGCGGAACTGCAGGTTGCCGCTCTTGTCGGCGCGGAAGGCCTTGACCAGCGAGACCTCGGGCACCAGCGAGCGCTCCATCACATAGGTGTCGCCGTCGAACTCGCGGGTTTCCTTGCCCTCGGCGACGATGGTGCCCACACCCGTCTTGGTGAAGAAGGCCGGGATGCCAGCGCCACCGGCGCGCAGCTTCTCGGCCAGCGTGCCCTGGGGCGTGAATTCCAGCTCCAGCTCGCCGCTGAGGTACTGGCGCTCGAACTCCTTGTTCTCACCCACGTAGCTGGAGATCATCTTCTTGATCTGCCGCGTGGCCAGCAGCTTGCCCAGGCCGAAGCCGTCAACGCCGGCGTTGTTGGAGATGACCGTCAGGTCCTTCTTGCCGCTGGCCTGCAGCGCGTCGATCAGGGCTTCGGGGATGCCGCACAGGCCGAAACCGCCCACCGCCATCAACTGGCCGTCGCGCACGATCCCTTCCAGCGCCGCCGCCGCGCTCGGGTACACCTTGTTCATGTGAGAAGCCTCCGGGCTTGTTCGGATGGGAACGAAGGGTACTACGTAACACATTACGTAGTCAGTACGTCAGATTGCTTAAGGCCGAGCCATGATCGCGCTGGACTACCGCACCGCTTTCGACCTCGCCCCGGTGGGCCTGGTGATTTCGCGCCACCGTCAGGTGGTGGACTGCAACCAGCGCCTGCTGGCGATGTTCGGCGCCGAGCGCGAGCAGTTGATCGGCCAGTCTTTCGAACTGCTCTATCCCAGCACCGAGGAGTACCTGCGCACCGGCGAACGCATCATCGCCAGCCTGGACCGCGATGGCCGCTACGCCGACGACCGGGTGATGAAGCGGGTCGATGGCGAGCTGTTCTGGTGCCACGTCAGCGGCCGTGCGCTGCAGGCGGCCGATCCGCATGCCGCCGGCATCTGGAGCTTCGAGGACCTGTCGGCGCGGCGCGTGCTGAAGGTCGACTTCACGCCGCGCGAGCGCGAGATTGCCACGCTGCTGATCGACGGCGCCACCAGCAAGCAGATCGGCAAGCGCCTGGGCATCAGCCCGCGCACGGTGGATGTCTACCGCGCGCGGCTGATGCGCAAGGTGGGGGCCAGCACCACGCCGGAGCTGGTCCATCGGCTGCTGACCGGCTGAACACCGGTTGATTCAGTCCTGACCTCGGTGCGCGCAATCCGGCCTGACGAGCGCCCCATACTCCACAACCCTGAGCACTCCAAGCCCTCTTGCCATGAAGTCCAAGCCCTGCCTCACCCACGACGATGTCCTCACGGTGCTCAATGCCGCCAAGGCCGAGGCCCTGCAGAACCAATGGGCAGTCAGCATCGCCGTGTGCGACGACGGCGGCCACCTGCTGGGCCACTATCGGCTGGACGGCGCGCCGCCGATGTCGGCGCGCATGGCGCCAGCCAAGGCGCGCACCGCCGCGCTGGCCAGGCGCGAAACCGCCTTGCTGGAGAAGATGATCAATGACGGCCGCACCGCCTTCCTCAGTGCGCCGGACCTGGACGGCGTGCTGGAAGGTGGCGTGCCCATCGTGGTCGATGGTCAGGTGGCGGGTGCGGTGGGTGTCAGCGGCGTCAAATCGGTCGAGGATGCGCAGGTCGCCAAGGCCGGCATCGCGGCGTTGCTGGGCAACTGAGGTCCGAACGAAGCCGATAACCCCCGCCCTGACGGAGCTATTCGGCGGATCAATCCGCCCGCAGCCGGGTATCTTGACGGCATGCCGGCCGACACCCTCACCACGACCTCGCCCCGCCAGGGCGTGCGCCAGATCCAGGCCGAACTGGACCAGGCACGCGATGGCGGGCCGCTCAAGACCATCGTCATCCCGCCCTGCCCGGCGCTGCTGCAGCGCCTGCGCGACGCGATGGCCCTGGCCGAGCCCGATCTGACCGAGGTCGGCCGGATCGTCGGCAGCGACGTCGCCATGTCGGCGGCGTTGATCAGGCTGGCCAACTCGCCGGCGTATCTGACGGGCCAGCCTGTGCAGACCATCGGTCAGGCCATGAACCGGCTGGGCCTGGAGCGCACCGCGGCAGAAATGTCCGCCTTCTTGCTGCAACGCAGCCTGCCTGCCAATTCACCGCACCTCAAGCGCTTCTGGGAACGCGCTGCCAAGCGGGCCTGCGCCATGGGCTATGTGGCCCGTCGCCTGCCCGGCATGTCGGCCGATCTGGCGCACACCTACGGTCTGTTCTGCCATGTGGGCACGCCGGTGATGCTGCAAAGCCTCAAGGGCTACGGCTCGACCATGGTCGAGGCCGCCGCCCGCATCGACCGCCCCTATGTGGCCACCGAGAATGCCAACCACCGCACGGACCACGCCGTGGTGGGCGCCCTGGTGGCCCGCGTCTGGCGCCTGGCGCCCGAGGTGATGGCCGCCATCCGGCGCCACCACGACCTGGACATGCTGGGCTCGGAAGACACCGAACCCGAGGTCCACACCCTGGTGGCCGCCGGTCTGGTGGCCGAGCACCTGATGCGCCGCCACGAAGGCCTGGATCCCGATGCCGACTGGTCCGCCCACCACACTGCCGCGCTGCGCTGGCTGGCGATCGACGAGGACGAGCTGGTCACCTGGGAAGACGAGCTGCGCGCCCTGCTGGACGCGCTCTGAGCCTGCCGAGGGCCATCTGTCAGACCGCCTGCCGGCCCTGCTCCGGCAGCTCGATCTTGACCTCAAGCACCTCCAGGTTGTCCTGACGCTCCAGCTGGACCTTGATGTCGTCCGGGTTGATCTTGACGTACTTCGAGATCACCGCCACCAGCTCGCGCTGCAGCTGCGGCAGGTAGTCCGGCTGACCGGGATTGCGGCCGCTGCGCTCGTGCGCCAGGATGATCTGCAGGCGTTCCTTGGCCACGCTGGCCGTGGTCTTCTTCTCGCCAAGCAGGAAGGACAGGAAGGACATGGCGCTCACCTCCCGCCGAACAGACGCTTGAAGAAGCCGGGCTTCTCCGCTTCGGTGAAGCGCATCGGGCGGTCCTCGCCGAGGAAGCGGCCGATGACATCGGCGTAGGCCTCGGCCACGTCGGTGCCCTTCAGGTGGATCGCCGGCAGGCCCTGGTTGGAGGCGTCCAGCACGTTCTCGCTCTCGGGAATCACGCCGATCAGCTCGATGCGCAGGATCTCGCGGATGTCGTCGATCGACAGCATCTGACCGGTGTCCACGCGGTTGGGGTTGTAGCGCGTGATCAGCAGGTGTTCCTTGACCGGTTCACGGCCCTCGATGGCGCGTCGCGTCTTGCTGGCCAGGATGCCCAGGATGCGGTCGGAATCGCGCACCGACGAGACCTCGGGGTTGGTCACCACCAGCGCCTCGTCGGCAAAGTGCATGGCCATCAGCGCACCGGTCTCGATGCCGGCGGGCGAGTCGCAGACGATGTACTCGAAACCCATCGCCGCGAGGTCCTTCAGCACTTTCTCGACGCCTTCCACGCTCAGTGCGTCCTTGTCGCGCGTCTGCGAGGCGGCCAGCACGAACAGGTGCTCGCACTGCTTGTCCTTGATCAGCGCCTGGTTCAGGTTGGCCTCGCCGTGGATCACGTTGATCAGGTCATAGACCACGCGACGCTCGCAGCCCATGATCAGGTCGAGGTTGCGCAGGCCGACGTCGAAGTCGATCACGGCGGTCTTGTGGCCGCGCAGGGCGAGGCCGGAGGCGAAGCTGGCACTGGTGGTGGTCTTGCCGACCCCACCCTTGCCGGAGGTCACCACGACGATCTTGGTCATCGCTCTTCGTCCTTTCAGGGATTGCGTTGAAAACTCAGAATTTCAGGGGCTCGATGCGCAGCGACTCGCCGTCCAGGCGCACCTGGGCGGGCTTGCCGGCCACCTCGGGCGGCAGGTCGGCGTCGAAGTTGCGCCAGGTGCCGGC
>JAFLDI010000145.1 GCA_017302485.1 Burkholderiales bacterium
CCCCGAGATCGGTGCCGCGGGCGTGACCTCCGACGCGTCGATCGCCAAGGTGTCGCTGGTGGGTGCCGGGATGAAGACGAACCCGGGCGTCGCGGCCACGGTGTTCGAGACCCTCGCCGAGGCCGGGATCAACATCGAGATGATCTCCACCTCGGCGATCCGCATCTCGTGCGTCGTCGCCGGCGACGAGTGCGATCGAGCCGTCGCGGTGCTCCACACCGCCTTCGGCCTCGACGCCTGAGAAGGTGATGAGGGCAGCTCATGCCCTCATCAGTCCTCCCAGTCCCAGCCTTCGAAAGGCGCTGCCACCAGTCCATCCTCGGCGATGAATGAGGAACTCAATCCTTATCAGGCTCCCCAGTCTTCAGCCACGCCCACACCCCTTCCCCGCAATCGTCGCGCAGGCTGCATCCGCGGTTCACTCGGTTGTGGCTGCCTGATTCCACTGCTGCTTTTCATACTCGCAGCATTATCCGGCGACACAGGCGGCCCCCTTTTCTGGCCCATCCTTGCCATCGTATGCGCCATCATCGGCGCAGCCCTCGGCTACCTCTTCGCCCCTCAGCGCAAGATCAAGAATTAAAACCACGCTCCATTGAAAACGGGTCTGAGCAGGCTTGTGGACCGCTAGCGTGGCACTCCGGTCGTAGGTTGGATGTGTTTGGCGTCGCAACGCTTCTTCGCTCCACAACTCCCTCCGCCAAACCGTCCGACCACGAGGGTGTTCGCACGCCCCAATGTTTGCGGAACGCTGATGACGGGCGGGATGTAACCACTCCCCATCCTGCGTAGAGCGGGCATGCAAGCATTGGCTGCCCGATTGGCCTTGAAGTCTCCTTCTAAACACAAAGCCTTTTCGTTAGGGCCTACTTTCATCGGCTCCGAATTAGACCCGTTTTCAATGAATGGTGGTATAAGCCAAGCATCATGCATTGCTCCAGATTCACCCCTTCCCCAGCTCCATCGGAGCTACGTCATGAAGCCCAGGGTCGCTGAGCCTTGGCGAGGTGCCCCTGGGTAAGCAGGCCGTCATGATCGGTAAGCAAACCCATCGCCAGTTTCACGCCCTCCCGGGCACCAGCAGCGTCCGCAAAAACCTCCGCCACACGCCTGCGTCATCACAAACACATATCACCATCCTCCCCCCATCAACACACAAAACCCCGGCCCGCGCTCTCGCACGAAACCGGGGTGATGAAAAAACACCGACGCGTCAGACTACGCGCTGCGCTTCAGGTAATACTGCTGATACACGTTTTCATTCAGCTTCAGCTTAGAGCGCAGGCTGTCCACGGCGGCAGGAGCGCCGGTGAACTGGATGTTGATGAAGTGGCCGCCTTCGACGTGGCGTGGGTTGAAGGGGAACTTGCGTTTGCCCATGTTGTCGATCTGCTCAAGCTTCAGACCGGACTTCTCCATGTCTTTGCTGATGGTGCTGACCAGGGAGTCGATCGTTTCTTCTTTGCCTTTGGTGTCGAGCACGATGAGTGCTTCGTATTTGCGGTTCATAGGTGTGTATTTTCGGGGTTAAGATTCGGTTGGTCGGTTGAAGACATTCATGGCGGCTTCCAGGCCGCGATCAACCGCAGATAGCACGGCATCTGCGGCACGCTGGATCACGATCTGCAGTTCAGTCTGCTCTTCGGCGCGGAATTTTCCCAGCACATGGCCCACCATGCGCTCGCCGGCAGGCCGTCCACTCGCAGCAGCGATGCCGACCTTCAGTCGCGGAAATTCGTCCGACCCAAGCGACGCGATGAGGGACCGGATGCCATTGTGCCCGGCGGCAGATCCGCTGGTGCGAAAACGCAGACGCCCCAGCGGCAGATCCACATCGTCGTACACCACCAGCGTTTGCGCGGGCGAGGCTTTGTAAAAATGCCCCACGGCTTGCACGGAGCGGCCGCTGTCGTTCATGAACGTCAGCGGCTTGAGCAGATACCCGCCGGTGAATTTCGCCATCAGCGCGAGCGAATCGGGCATGGACCCATCATACACACCCGGCCATGACCGGGCGATGGCGCACTCAGGCGGCCTTCTTGAGATCCTTCACGGCCTTCAGGACTTCGTCCACATGGCCAGCCACCTTGATGCCGCGCCACTCCGCGCGCAGCACGCCCTGGGCGTCGATCAGAAAGGTCGATCGCTCGATGCCCTTGACCTTCTTGCCGTACATGATCTTGTTCTTGACCACGCCGAACATGTGGCAGAGCTTTTCTTCGGTGTCGGCGATCAGCTCGAACGGCAGTTCCAGGGTCTGCTTGAACTTCTCGTGCGAGGCCATGTTGTCACGTGACACACCGAACACCACCGCACCGGCCTTGACGAAATCCTTGTGCTGGTCGCGGAACTGCATGGCTTCGGTAGTGCAGCCGGGCGTGTTGTCCTTGGGGTAGAAATACAGCACCACGGTGTGGCCCAGGAAGGCGTGGCCGGTGAACTTGACACCGCCCGTGGCCAGGGCATCGATCTCAGGGAGGGCTTTGTTGAGGGCTGGCGTCATGAGGATCTTGTCTTCTTGCTGAGCGCCCCGGCGAGGCTTAGCCAGTGATTATAAGGCGCTGGCCATGCCTGGCCGTTCATCAGTCAAGGGGGTCAGGCCGGCGGCAACAGGAAGGCCCCGAGAACCCGCCGTCCCTCAGTGACCAGGACATTGAAGGTGCGCGCGGCGGCGGCGGTGTCCATGGTCTCGATGCCGATGCGCCGCTCGATCAGCGCGGCGTACAGCGAGGGATGCACGAAGTGCTGCCGCTCGCCGCTGCCGAACACCACCAGCTCTGGTGACCAGGTCAGCATCCGCGCGAAGTGCCCGGCCGTCAGTTCGCTCGGTTCCCCGACCGGCCAGGCTTCGACCTCGCCCCGCCAAGGCACCAGCAGGCTGGTCTGGAACGGGGTCTGATGCACCCACAGGCGGCCCGCTTCCAGGCGGGAAATCACGTTGACGCCGTCCAGGGCGTCCGGCTGGAATTTCATGGGTGAGATGGGTGCAGTGGCAACTGGGGCCGCCCTGTCACGCGCGCACGACGCGGTGTCCGGGCCCCTATGGTTAAATTATAGGTTTTTGCAGTGCATCAAAGCGGTGCACGTCCCCCTGCTGAGGAGCCCCGGTTTGAAGAGCATCGCCAAGTCCAGCAAGCTGGCCAACGTCGGCTACGACATCCGCGGCCCGGTGCTCGACAAGGCCCGGCAGATGGAGGAAGAGGGCCACAAGATCATCAAGCTGAACATCGGCAACGTGGCCGCGTTCGGACTGATGCCGCCCGACGAGATCGTGCAGGACATGATCCGCAACCTGTCCTCGCAGGTGGCGGCCGGCTACACCGACAGCAAGGGGCTGTTCGCTCCGCGCAAGGCGGTGGTGCATTACTGCCAGGAAAAGCAGATTGCCGGCGTCACGGTGGATGACGTCTACCTGGGCAATGGTGCTTCCGAGCTGATCTCGATGAGCATGAACGCGCTGCTCGACGAGCATGACGAGGTGCTGATCCCCTCGCCCGACTACCCGCTCTACACCGCCGTGGTGTCGCTGTCGGGCGGCACACCGGTGCACTACCACTGTGACGAAGGCAGCGGCTGGCTGCCCGACCTGGATGACATCCGCAAGAAGGTGACGCCCCAGACCAAGGCGATCATCGTCATCAACCCGAACAACCCGACCGGCGCGCTCTACCCGGACGCCATCCTGCAGGGCATCGTCGACATTGCGCGCGAGCACCAGCTGATCGTCTTCGCCGACGAGATCTACGACAAGACGCTGTACGACGGCGTCACCCACACCAGCATCGCCTCGCTGGCTGATGACGTGCTGTTCCTGACCTTCAACGGCCTGTCCAAGAACTACCGCTCGTGTGGCTACCGGGCCGGCTGGATGGTGGTCTCGGGCAACAAGAAGCGCGCCAAGGATTACATCGAGGGCCTGAACATGCTGGCCTCGATGCGCCTGTGCGCCAACACGCCCGGCCAGATGGCCATCCAGACCGCGCTGGGCGGCTACCAGAGCATCAAGGACCTGGTGGCACCGGGCGGCCGGCTGTGCAAGCAGCGCGACCTGGCCTACGAGCTGCTGACGCAGATTCCAGGTGTCAGCGTGGTCAAGCCGCAGGCGGCGCTGTACATGTTCCCGCGACTGGACCCGAAGATGTATCCGATCGAGGACGATCAGCAGTTCGCCTACGAGCTGCTGGCCGACGAGAAGGTGCTGATCGTCCAGGGCACCGGCTTCAACTGGCCCACGCCCGACCACTTCCGCCTGGTCTTCCTGCCCAACGCCGACGACCTCACCGAGGCCATCGGTCGCATCGCCCGCTTCCTCGACGGCTACCGCAAGCGCCACGCCGTCTGACACTGTTTTCCCGCTCACCGCGACCCCACCGAGAGACATCGCATGAAACCCATCCAGGTCGGCCTTCTGGGCATCGGCACCGTCGGCTCCGGCACCTTCAAGGTGCTGCAGCGCAACCAGCAGGAGATCCTGCGCCGGGCGGGCCGCGGCATTGAGATCACGATGGTGGCTGATCTGGATGTGGAGCGCGCCAAGGCCATCGTCGGCGACGGCGTACAGGTGGTGAACGACGCCCGCCAGGTGATTGCCAACCCGGCCATTGACATCGTCGTCGAGCTGATCGGCGGCTACGGCATCGCCAAGGCCCTGGTGCTGGAAGCCATTGCCGCCGGCAAGCACGTGGTCACCGCCAACAAGGCGCTGCTGGCGGTGCATGGCAGCGAGATCTTCGCCGCCGCCCGCGCCAAGGGCGTGACCGTGGCCTTCGAGGCCGCGGTGGCCGGTGGCATCCCGATCATCAAGGCGCTGCGAGAAGGCCTGACCGCCAACCGCATCGAGTGGATCGCCGGCATCATCAACGGCACCACCAACTTCATCCTGTCCGAGATGCGCGACAAGGGCCTGGACTTCGACGTGGTGCTGAAAGAGGCGCAACGCCTGGGCTACGCCGAGGCCGACCCCACCTTCGACATCGAAGGCGTCGACGCCGCCCACAAGGCCACGCTGATGAGCGCACTGGCCTTCGGCATCCCGGTGCAGTTCGACAAGGCCCATGTCGAAGGCATCACCAAACTCTCGGCCACCGACATCCGCTACGCCGAGCAACTGGGCTACCGCATCAAGCTGCTGGGCATCACCAAGCGGCGCGAGGGTGGCATCGAGCTGCGTGTGCACCCCACGCTGATCCCGGCCAAGCGCCTGATCGCCAATGTCGAGGGCGCGATGAACGCCGTGGTGGTGCAGGGTGACGCCGTGGGCACCACGCTGTACTACGGCAAGGGCGCCGGCTCCGAGCCCACCGCCTCGGCCGTGGTGGCCGACCTGGTGGACATCACCCGCCTGGCCACCGCCGACCCCGACCACCGCGTGCCGCACCTGGCCTTCCAGCCCGACGCGCTGGCCGACACACCCATCCTGCCGATCGAGCAGGTGCAGACCGCCTTCTACCTGCGCCTGCGCGTGGCCGACGAGGCCGGCGTGCTCTCGCGCATCACCACCATCCTGGCCGACAACGACATCTCGATCGATGCCGTGCTGCAACGTGAATCCGCCGAGGGCGAGAAGCAGACCGACCTGATCATCCTGACGCACGAAACCGTGGAAGGCCGCATGCGCGCCGCGCTGGCGTCGATGCAGGCACTGTCCAGCGTTCTGGCGCCGATCGTCAGCCTGCGCAAGGAAGAGCTGGCCTGATCTCATGAAGTACATCAGCACCCGCGGCGACCAGACCGAACGCCGTTTCTGCGAGATCCTGCTGGAGGGCCTGGCGCCCGATGGCGGCCTGTACCTGCCGGTGGCCTACCCTCAGGTCGACGCCGCCACGCTGGCGCGCTGGCGCGGCCTGGCCTATGCCGACCTGGCCTTCGAGATCCTCAGCCTCTACATCGACGACATCCCCGCCGCTGACCTGAAGGCGCTGGTCGCGAAGACCTACACCCCGGCGGTCTTTGGCACCGAGGCCATCGTGCCGTTGCGCCGCCTGGGCGACTCCGGCCTGCTGATCGAAGCCCTGTCCAACGGCCCCACGCTGGCCTTCAAAGACATGGCGATGCAGTTGCTGGGCCACCTGTTCGAGTACGAGCTGGGCCGCCGCGGTGAGCAGCTCAACATCCTGGGCGCCACCAGCGGCGACACCGGCAGCGCGGCCGAGTACGCGATGCGCGGCAAGCACGGCGTGCGGGTGTTCATGCTCAGCCCGCACGGCCGCATGAGCGCCTTCCAGCAGGCCCAGATGTTCAGCCTGCAGGACGCCAACATCCACAACATCGCCGTCGAAGGCGTGTTCGACGATGCGCAGGACATCGTCAAGGACGTCTCCAACGACCTGGCCTTCAAGCGCCAGTACAAGATCGGCACCGTCAACTCGATCAACTGGGCGCGGCTGCTGGCCCAGGTGGTGTATTACTTTGCCGGCTACTTTCAGGCCACGAAGGGCAATGACGAGGCGGTCAGCTTCACCGTGCCCTCGGGCAATTTCGGCAATGTCTGCGCTGGCCATGTGGCGCGCATGATGGGCTTGCCGATCAAGCACCTGGTGGTGGCCACCAACGAGAACGACGTGCTCGACGAGTTCTTCCGCACCGGCACCTACCGCGTGCGGGGCAGCGCCGAGACGCACGAGACCTCCAGCCCGTCGATGGACATCTCCAAGGCATCCAACTTCGAGCGCTTCGTCTTCGACCTGGTCGGCCGCGACGGCGCACGCACCAAGGCGCTGTTCGGCGATGCCATCGCGCGCGAGGGCGCCTTCACCGTCAGCCCGGCCGAGTTCTCGGCGATTGCCGGCTACGGTTTCCAGTCGGGCCGCAGCACCCATGCGGACCGCCTGGCCACGATCCGCGGCACCGATGAGCGCTTCGGCGACCTGATCGACACCCACACCGCTGACGGCGTCAAGGTGGCGGCCGAGCATGTCGAGCCCGGCGTGCCGATGATCGTGCTGGAGACCGCGCTGCCGGCCAAGTTCGCCGAGACCATCCGCGAGGCGGTGGGCCGCGAGCCCGGCCGCCCGGCCGGCCTGGACGGCATCGAGGCGCTGCCCAAGCGCTTTACCGTGATGAAGCCCGACACCGCGGCGGTGAAGGCCTTCATCCAGGCGCACTGCGCCGACTGAGTCCGGAGCACTCGTCAGTGAAGGTCATCGGCCTGGCCGGCTATTCGGGCAGCGGCAAGACCACCCTGATCGAGCAGCTGATCGCCGGCCTGAAGGCCGCCGGTCAGCGCGTCTCGGTGGTCAAGCACGCCCACAAGGACAGCTTCGACATCGATCATCCGGGCAAGGACAGCTGGCGCCACCGGCAGGCCGGCGCGCTGGAGGTGGTGGTGGCCAATGCGCGGCGCATGGCGCTGATCCGCGAGTTCCCGCAGCCGGTGGAGATCGAGCCGCATGCGCTGCTGGCCGAACTGGCCGACTGCGACTGGGCGCTGGTCGAAGGCTTCAAGCACGGTGACCTGCCCAAGATCGAGGTCTTTCGCGCCGCGCTGGGCCGAGCGGCGATGTACCCGCATGATCCCTTCGTGGTCGGCGTCGCCACCGACGACCCGGCCGCGCTGCCCGACCCCACCGGCCTGCCGGTGTTCGCGCTCGATGCGCCGCAGGCCCTGGTCGACCACCTGCTGGCCAACGGCGAGCGCTTCCATTACGACCCCGCCCGCCATGGCTGAGACGCCCACCCCGAACCGCTCGCCGCTGCTGTCGCTGGACGAGGTGCTGTCGCGCCTGGTCGCTGCCGCCGCCATGCGCCGCATCGCCGACACCGAGACCATCGCCAGCGCC
>JAFLDI010000146.1 GCA_017302485.1 Burkholderiales bacterium
GGTCCACCGTGCCGGCGCTCTCCACCACCTCGGACAGTGCGGTCAGCCCCACCCAGGCGCCGCTGTAGCGCGACAGCGCCCAGCCATACAGGCCGAACTCGACGATCTCCGACACATCGGCGGGGGCCACGATCGGCATCTGCCAGCCGATCATCGCGTGCTCGCTCTGGTGCGGCATGCTCGACGACACGCAGCCATGGTCGTCGCCGGCCACCACCAGCACGCCGCCCAGCGGTGAGCTGCCATAGGCGTTGCCGTGCTTGAGCGCATCGGCCGCGCGGTCCACGCCCGGGCCCTTGCCGTACCACAGGGCAAACACGCCATCGACGGTGCGCGCGGGGTCGCTCTGCACCCGCTGCGTGCCCAGCACCTGGGTGGCGGCCAGCTCCTCGTTGATCGCCGGCACGAAGCGGATGCCGGCGTCCTGCAGCTGCCGCCCGGCCTTCCACACCGCCTGGTCGACCATGCCCAGCGGCGAGCCGCGGTAGCCGCTGATGAAGCCGGCGGTGTTCAGACCGGCGGCGGCATCGGCTTGGCGCTGCATGTGCAGCAGGCGCACCAGGGCCTGGGTGCCGCTGAAGAAGACGGTGCCACCCGCGGCCCACAGGCCGTCGGCCAGCTGGTAGTCGGGGCGGGCCAGGGGAGCGCTCGGTGGCAGGATGTCCATGCCGTGATGGTGCGGCGAATCCGGGAAAAAGTGTTTCTCCTCAGGTCTGGGGTTGACCCCAGGATTTGCCCTATTCGTTCTTCATTGAGGCCATCATCGGGAAAATGGTTTCATTGATGAAGCAATGAGTGGATGATCGTTCTTCATCGGCGCGCCGTGCAGGGTAATCCCTGCGGGAACTCAGCCGTCCTCGACGACCTCCCTCCCTGAGGGCGCACACGCGCCAAGCGGGAAGGGGCGCGACATGGATGTCTTGCAGGTGCTGCAATCGCTGTCCTGGCCGTTGGCGATCGGCCTGGGCTGGGTGGCCGGCGAGTGGGCCTATCGGCGCTGGGGCATTCCTCGTGTGGCCGCCTATGGCCTGCTGGGCTTCGTGCTGGGCGAGACCCAACTGGGCTGGCTGGGCGATGCCCACCACAGCCACCTGCTGTGGCTGGTGCATGTGGCCTTCGGTCTGACGCTGTTCGAGTTCGGTCACCGCATCAACCTGCCTTGGCTGCTGCGCAACCCGCGCTTCACTGTCCAGGTGGCGGCGGAGACGCTGCTGATCTTCCTGCTGGTCTGGCTGGCCAGCAGTCTGCTGGGCATGGAGCCACTGGTGTCGTGGATGGTGGCGGCGCTGGCCGCCTGCGGCTCGCCGGCTGGCCTGATGCGGGTGATCAATGAGGGGCGCGCCTCGGGCATCGCCACCGAGCGTGCGCTGCACACCTCGGCGCTGCAGTGCGTGGCCTCGGTGGCGCTGTTCAAGCTGGCGGCCGGCGCCTGGGCCCTCAGCAGTCTGGGCGACTGGGGCCAGGCGCTGTGGAACAGCGGCGTCATGCTGCTGGGTTCGACCGCGCTGGGCCTGCTGTTCGGTGCCATGCTTCCCTGGCTGATCGATCGCCTGGGTCGACCGGTGCCCGACACCACGCTGCCCTATGCGATCGCGGTGATGCTGCTGGTCTCGGTCACGCTGGCCTGGAAGCTCTCACCGGTGCTGGCCACCCTGGTCTTCGGACTGATGGCGCGGCATCGGCGCATCGGGCTGACCAGCGCGCAGCGCAACTTCGGTGCGCTGGGCGATGTGATGGCGGTGCTGCTGTTCATCTTTGCCGGTGCGGCGCTGGACGTCCGGCTGGTGCTGGAGGGCTGGTGGATCGGCCTGCTGATCGTGCTGCTGCGCCTGGGCGTGAAGCTGGGCGTGGCCTGGGCGGCCAGCGTGGGCGAGGGCGACGGCATGGGCCGCCGCAAGGCGCTGCTGGCCGGGGTGGCCTCGACCCCGATCTCGGTCTTCGTCATCCTGCTGCTGGAGCAGGCGCGGGTGATGGGTCTGGAGGTGCTGGGCACGGTCGCCGCACTGGCGGCCGCCACCTGGCTGCTGGAGATCGCCGGCCCGGCGCTCAGCCGCTGGGCGCTCAAACGTGCCAACGAACTGGCCCCGGCCGACGGGCCTTGAGGCCGCAGACTCACCATGCCATTGCCACCATTCAAACCCTCGCGTGCGCTCAGCCTGGGCGTCGAGCTGGAGCTGCAGCTGGTCAGCCTCAGCGACCACGACCTGGTCAGTGCCAGCCCCGACATGCTGATGCTGCTGCGCGATGATCCGCCGCCCGGTCAGGTCGTTCCCGAGATCACGCAAAGCATGATCGAGGTCTCCACCAGCATCCACCACGAGCATGGCAGCCTGCTGCTGGAGCTGCAGCGCATCCGCGACCGGCTGTTGGCTGCCGGCGATCGCATCAACGTGGGGGTCTGCGGCGGCGGCACCCACCCCTTCCAGCAGTGGAGCGAGCGGCGCATCTTCGACAAGCCGCGCTTTCTGGAGGTCTCGGTGCTGTATGGCTACCTGGCCAAGCAGTTCACCGTCTTCGGCCAGCATGTGCATGTGGGCTGCGCCAACGGTGACGACGCGCTCTACCTGCTGCATGCGCTGTCGCGCTACGTGCCGCACTTCATCGCGTTGTCAGCCTCGTCGCCCTACACGCAGCGGCACGACACGCTGTTCCACTCTTCGCGGCTGAACGCGGTGAACGCCTTTCCGCTCAGCGGGCGCGCGCCCTTCGTGCTGCGCTGGGACGAGTTCGTTGAGGACTACTTCGCGGCCATGGAGCGCACTGGCATCGTCTCGAGCATGAAGGACTTCTACTGGGACATCCGGCCCAAGCCCGAGTACGGCACGATCGAGCTGCGGGTGTGTGACACGCCACTGAGCGTGGACCACGCGGCGGCGCTGGCCGCTTACCTGCAGTGCCTGTGCCTGCACCTGCTGGAGCGGCGCGACCAACTGCCACGTGAGAGCGACTACCTGGTCTATGGCTACAACCGCTTCCAGGCCTGCCGCTTCGGGCTGGACGGTGTGATTGTCGAGCCACGAGAAGCCCTGCAGCGCCCATTGCGACTGGACATTGCGGATACCCTGGCACGCCTGCGGACCGTGGCGCATGACCTCGGCGCGCTGCCGGCGTTGGAGCGCCTGAGTGCGGTGCTGGCGGGTTCGGGCGATGCGCAGCGCCTGCGCGAGCGGGCCCAGCAGGCCGGCTGTGCCGAGGCCATGGTCGATCTGGCACTACAGGACTTCCGCGCTTGACCGGCGCTTCTACACTCGGCCCTGTCGCACCGGAGCCGCCATGGCCACCAAATCTCTCACCCTCGACCGCTACAGCCTGAAGATCCTGGCCGAGCTGCAGCGCGATGCGCGCCAGACGGTGCAGCAGTTGGCCGAGCGGGTGGGCCTGTCCGCCACGCCCTGCTGGAAGCGGGTGAAGGAGATGGAGGCTGCCGGGGTGATCCGAGGCTACACCGCCCTGGTCGACCGCGAGAAGGTGGGGCTGGATCTGGCGGTGGTGGTGGAGCTCAACCTGGGTGAGCACAGCGAGGGCGTGGTGCAGCGCTTCGAGCAGGCGGTGGCGGCCTGCCCGCAGATCGTGCGCTGCCTGGCCACCACAGGCCAGAGCGACTACATCATGACGGTGCTGGTGGCCGATGTGGCCTCGTACGAGCGCTTCCTGCACGACACGCTGTTCAAGCTGCCGGGTGTGGCCCACGTGCGCTCGGCCATCGTGCTGAAGGAAGTGAAGGCGGTGGTGGCGCTGCCGGTGGCGGCCGGCTGATCCCGCGATGACCAACTGCCGCAGCCAGCGCGCGCCCGCCGGCACCTCGTGGCGCTGCGCCGGGCCGAAGGGCGGCACGTCCAGCCGCGCCGGCGGAGCGCCGATGGCGTTCAGGTCCACGGCTTGAGGCTCGCCGACCAGCGTGTCGCCCTGCTCGCGCAGCTTGAAATACAGGCCGTTCCACAGCTTGGCGCCAAACTCGGCAGGGCTCTTGTGCAGGAACAGCAGGCTGTGCTCCAGCCAGGCCAGCTGACCCGGCGCCAGCGTGCCGGGCTGCGCGTAGGGGTAGGGCACCTGGCAGCTGATTTCGGGGCCGCCGGGCAGGCACTTGAACTCGCGCATCGACAGGAAATGGTCGGTGAAGGCCTCGTGGCGCCAGCGGATGCTGAATTGTCGGGTGTCACCCGCGGCGGGCGTGAAGGTGATGGTGCCGATCGGGGTGCGCTGGCCATCGCCGGTCACCGCCAGCAGGGTCTTGGTGCCGCTGTAGTCGAAGGCTCCCGCGGCCGATGTGGCAGCGCACAGCAGCATGGCGATCCAGCGTGACGGGCGGGTCATCTCAGCGCCCTGCCATGAAGTGCGCCACCAGTGCATTGGCGTGGCCGTGGCCCAGGCCGTGTTGGCTCTTGAGCAGCGCCACCAGTTCCATGTGCTTCATCGGGCCGGCTGCGCGCAGCACGCCCAGCCAATGCTCGACGGGCTGTCCATAGGTCTTCTCGATCGATGGGAAGTAGGACGCTGGGCCTTTGGGCTTGGCGTTGTCGGGCATGGGGGGCTCCACCAGATGGTAGGCCGAGTATCGGCTCAAGCGGGCCGGTCGCGCCAGCGCAGCGCGGGCCGCTCGACCAGCGCGTACATCGCCGCGCCGGCCACCAGTGCCGCCGCGCCATAGACACTGAAGGCCAGCAGCCCGCGGCCCTGCAGCGCGGTACCCCAGTGCCACTGCACCAGGTGATAGGCCGGCTTGTGCACCAGGTACAGGCTGTAGGAAACCGCGGCCAAGGCGCCCGCGCCGGGAACGCGCCAGCGACCGATCAGGCTGTCGCGCCCGGCGCCGGCAAACACCAGTGCGGCCAGCGCCACCGACAGCAGCGGCCAGCCCAGGCTGACACCCAGCAGGCTGACGCGCTCCTGCAGCACCCAGAACGCCACGCCCAGGCCGGCCGCGCCCCCCAGCGCCGCCAGATCGGCCCAGCGCCGTGCGCGCTGCCACCAGACCGGCCGGCATTGCTGCACCGCGGCCAGCGCTACGCCGCACAGCAGGCCATCGAGCCGGCACCAGCTGGGGTAGTACAGGTCCTCCAGGAACCAGTTGCGCGTCAGGTCCGGGTCGGTGGCGGTGCCGTGCTGGAACAGCGCCGCGCGCAGCACCATGCCACCCAGCAGCAGGCCCAGGCCCAGCGCCCACGCGCTGCGCGCCGATCCCCAGCGCCACAGGCCCAGCGCGATCAGCGGGAACAGGGCGTAGAAATGCTCCTCCACGCACAAGGACCAGGCATGCGAGAAGGCCTGGTTCACGCTGTAGTCGATCGACAGGTTGACGGTGAAGCTCAGGAACTTCCAGGCCGGCTCCAGGCCCGGCGCCTCGCGCCAGCCGGGCCAGAGGAGGTACAGCAGCAGCGTCGCCAGGTAGGCCGGCAGGATCCGCCATGCGCGGCGGCGGTAGAACCCGGTCAGCGACAGCCGCTCGCCACGCACCAGCACGGCCCGCACCTGGCCGCCGATCAGGTAGCCGCTGAGCACGAAGAAGAGGTCCACGCCCATCCAGCCATGGCGCGACAGCCAGTTCCAGTCCGGTCCCAGCCCGCCGACGATCCACGCGTGGAACAGCATCACCCAGACGATGGCTGCGGCGCGCAGCAGGTCGAGTCCGGGCAAGGCGTGGGGCATGGGCGGCGATTGTGGCGGTGAGCAGGAGGGTCACCGAATCGTCATATATTTTCACGATAATGGAAGGATGGAAAACAAAGACGCCGCTCAACTGCTGGCCGCACTGGGGCAGCAGCACCGGCTGGCCGTGTTTCGTGCGCTGGTGGTGGCCGGCCTGGACGGACAGACGCCCGGGGTGCTGGCCGAACGACTCGGCCTGCCGGCGGCCACGCTGTCCTTTCATCTGAAGGCGCTGACCCACGCCGGCCTGGTCGACGCCACCCGCGACGGCCGCCACCTGGTCTACCGCGCCGACTTCACCCGCATGAATGCCCTGCTCGCTTTCCTGACCGCCAGCTGCTGTGCGGGCCAGCCCTGCGAGCTGAGCACGGCGGCCACCCTGTCCTGCTCCTGCTGAGACCCTGCCATGTCCGACACTCCCTACCAGGTACTGTTCATCTGCACCGGCAACTCTGCCCGCTCCATCATGGCCGAGGCGCTGCTGGCCCACTTGGGCGGCGGCCGCTTCGTGGCCCATTCGGCCGGCAGCCATCCGACCGGCCAGGTCCATCCGCTGGCGCTGGCCACGCTGGCCGAACTGGGCGTGCCGCACCAGGGCCTGCGCTCGAAGTCCTGGGATGAGTTCGGCGCTCCGGACGCACCGGTGCTCGACTTCACCTTTACCGTCTGCGACCGTGCCGCCGGCGAGACCTGCCCGCTGTGGCCGGGCCAGCCCATGACGGCGCACTGGGGGGTCGAGGACCCCGCCGCGCCCGATGACGATGCAGCGCGCCAGCGCCGCCGCTTCCTGGAGGTGGCGCTGGTGCTCAAGCGACGCATCGAACTGCTGCTGGCCCTGCCCATCGCCTCGCTGGCGCCCCTGTCCCTGCAACACGAGATCCGAGCCATCGGACAACGCTGACATGACCACCCACGTCCTGATCCTGTGCACCCACAACTCGGCCCGCAGCGTGCTGTCCGAGGGCATGCTCAACCACCTCGCCGCGCAGCGTGGCCAGGATGTCCGCGCCCACAGCGCCGGCAGCGCGCCCAGCGGCCGCATCAACCCGTATGCGCTGCAGGCGCTGCAGGCGGCGGGTGTGGATACCGCTGGCTATCGCAGCAAGAGCTGGGACGAGTTCACCGGCCCCGAGGCGCCGCCGCTGTCCATCGTCATCACGGTGTGCGACAGCGCCGCCGCCGAGACCTGCCCGGTGTTCTTCGGCGGGCCCGGCCAGCAGCCGCTGAAGGTGCATTGGGGCTACCCCGATCCGTCCAACGCCGCCGAGGCCGACAAGCCGCGCGCCTTCGGGCTGACGCGCCAGGCCATCGGCTACAAGATGCTGCAACTGCTGGACTTGCCGTTGGCCACGCTGTCGCGGCCTGAGTTGCAGGCAGCCCTCGAGCGCATCGCGCGCAGCTGAACCGGAGGCCGCGATGAGTGTCTTCGAGCGCTACCTCAGCGTCTGGGTCTTCCTGTGCATCGTGGTGGGCGTCGCACTGGGCCAGGTGCTGCCCGGTCCGGTGCAGGCCATCGGGGCGATGGAAGTCGCGAAGGTCAACCTGCCGGTGGGCGCGCTGATCTGGGTGATGATCATCCCGATGCTGCTGCGCATCGACTTCGGCGCGCTGCACCAGGTGCGCCAGCACTGGAAGGGCATTGGCGTCACTCTGTTCGTCAACTGGGCGGTCAAGCCCTTCTCGATGGCGCTGCTGGGATGGTTGTTCGTGCGCCAGGTCTTTGCGCCCTGGTTGCCGGCCGATCAACTGGACAGCTACATCGCCGGCCTGATCCTGCTCGCCGCGGCGCCGTGTACGGCGATGGTCTTCGTCTGGAGCCGGCTGACCAACGGCCATCCGCTGTTCACGCTCAGCCAGGTGGCGCTCAACGACCTGATCATGGTGTTCGCCTTCGCGCCGCTGGTGGGCCTGCTGCTGGGCCTGGCCAGCATCACTGTGCCCTGGGACACGCTGCTGGTCTCGGTAGGCCTGTACATCGTGGTGCCGGTGCTGATCGCGCAGGGGCTGCGCCGGGCGCTGCTGGCGCGCGGCCAGGCCGCGTTTGACGCCGCGCTGGCGCGCATCGGCCCG
>JAFLDI010000147.1 GCA_017302485.1 Burkholderiales bacterium
GCAGCGCCGCGGTGGTGGCCGCAGCCACCTTGCCGACGCCGCTGAGCACCAGGACCACCTCATGGCCGGCCAGGCGGCCGCGGTGCAGGGTGCGGCCGGCCAGCGTGCTGACCTGGTCGACGTCGAGCCGGGCCTGCAGCGCGGCCAGCTCGTCGGGCAGGGCGCTGACGATGGCAAGGGTCATGTCGTCGATTGTGCGCCGACCATGAGAAAGGCGCCCCGCGGGCGCCTTGGCCGGGGAGCGTGACCGGTCAGGAACCGTTGGCCGGGGCCAGGCTCTCGTTGAGCTTGGCGCCGATCTTCGGGCCCAGGTTCTTCACCAGCAGCACTTCGGCCACCAGGACGACCAGCGCGCCGGCCACACCGGCGGCCATCGAGTGGCCGCTGATTTCGTAGGCCACCACGCTGAAGAACGCGGCGTTGAAGACACCGACCACGCCGGCGACGCCGAGGGCGAGTTGGGCGGGGGTCATGCGGACACCTCGGCGGTGCCGAAAAGGCTCAGAACGGTCAAGACAATCTCCGGACAGGATGGGGAACCAGGCGCGCCAGACCGCCACGACGGCGGCCTAGCACTTTCCCTGATTTTATGTCTTGACCCAGATCCAGGGCATCACAAGTCCGACCGGAGGGTCAGGCCTTCAGTGCGCCCAGCACCTCGTCGAGCATCTTCTTGGCGTCGCCGAACAGCATGCGGTTGTTGTCCTTGTAGAAGAGCGGGTTGTCCACGCCGGCGTAGCCGCTGGCCATGCTGCGCTTCATGACGATGCTGGTGCGGGCCTTCCAGACCTCCAGCACCGGCATGCCGGCGATCGGGCTGCCGGGGTCATCCTGGGCGGCCGGGTTCACGATGTCGTTGGCACCGATCACCATGGTCACGTCGGTGTCGGGGAAGTCCTCGTTGATCTCGTCCATCTCCAGCACGATGTCGTAGGGCACCTTGGCCTCGGCCAGCAGCACGTTCATGTGGCCCGGCATGCGGCCGGCCACCGGGTGGATGCCGAAGCGCACGTTGACGCCCTTCTCGCGCAGCAGCTTGGTGATCTCGTACACCGTGTGCTGGGCCTGCGCCACCGCCATGCCGTAGCCGGGGACGATGATCACGCTCTTCGATTCGCGCAGCAGCTCGGCCGTCTCGGTCGCGCTGATCGGCGAGACCTCGCCCTGCGGCTCGGCCGCACCGCCTGCGGCCTTGGGCGCCGGCGCGCCGCCGCCGAAGCCGCCGGCGATCACGCTGATGAAGTTGCGGTTCATCGCCCGGCACATGATGTAGCTGAGGATGGCGCCCGACGAGCCCACCAGCGCGCCCACCACGATCAGCAGATCGTTGCTGAGCATGAAGCCGGTGGCCGCGGCGGCCCAGCCGGAGTAGCTGTTGAGCATCGACACCACCACCGGCATGTCGGCACCACCGATGGCCATCACCATGTGCACGCCGAACAGCAGCGCCACCACGGTCATCACCAGCAGCGGCGTCATGCCGGAAGCGATGTCGTGCGCGTTCAGGAACTCGCGGCCGAACCAGATCACCACCAGCAGGCCCGCCAGGTTGAGCCAGTGGCGCGCCGGCAGCAGCAGCGGCTTGCCACCGATGCGCCCCGAGAGCTTGCCAAACGCGATGATCGAGCCCGAGAAGGTGACCGCGCCGATCAGGATGCCGATGTAGATCTCGACCTCGTGGATGGCCTTCTCGGCCGGCGTTGCGAAGACGGTGGAGGTGTCCACATAGCTGGCAAATCCCACCAGGCAGGCGGCCAGGCCCACCAGGCTGTGCATCAGCGCCACCAGCTCGGGCATCTGCGTCATCTGCACCTTCTTGGCGGCGATGAGGCCGATGGCCCCACCCACCACCAGGGCGCCGATGATGTAGGGCACGCCGGCCGCGGTGACGCGCGGGCCCAGCACGGTGGCCAGCACGGCCAGCGTCATGCCGATCATGCCGAACAGGTTGCCGCGGCGGGCGGTCTCGGGGTTGGACAGCCCGCCCAGGCTGAGGATGAAGAGGATGGTGGCGCCGATGTAGGCCACGGTCGCGAGACTGGAAGTCATGTCCGGTTCCTTGTTCTTGTTCTGACGATCACTTGCGGAACATCGCCAGCATGCGGCGCGTCACCGCAAAGCCGCCGAACATGTTCACCGCGGTCAGCACCAGGGCCACCACGGCGCAGCCCAGGATCAGCGCATGTGGGCGGTCGGCGGCGCCGGTGGCGTCCAGCGGCGGAGCCACCTGAATCAGCGCGCCGATCGCGATGATCGAGCTGATCGCGTTGGTCACGCTCATCAGCGGCGTGTGCAGCGAGGGCGTCACGTTCCACACCACCATGTAGCCCACGAAGCAGGCCAGCACAAAGACCGTGAAGTGCGACAGGAAGGCGGCCGGTGCGTACAGGCCGACCAGCGCGAACAGCACGGCGCCCACGGCAAAGACGATGGCCAGCGTGCTGCCCTTCATCGGCTCGCCCGGGCCATGGCCGTGGGCCGCTGCCTTGGGCGCGGCCACCGCGGCGGCCTTGGGCGGTGGCGGTGGCGGCAGCTTGGGCGCCGGGGCGGGCCAGGTCAGCTCACCGTTCTTCACGACCGTCAGGCCGCGGATCGCGTCGTCCTCGAAGTTGACGTTGATGACGCCGTCCTTCGTCTTGCACAGCTCCTCGGTCAGGCGCAGCAGGTTGGTGCTGTACAGCGTGGAGCTCTGCTTGGCCAGGCGGCTGGCCAGGTCGGTGTAGCCGACGATGGTCACGCCGTGGCGCACGACAGCCTGGCCGGGCACGGTCAGCTCGCAGTTGCCGCCCTGCTCGGCGGCCATGTCGACGATCACGCTGCCGGGCTTCATGGTCGCCACCATCTCGGCGGTGATCAGCTTGGGCGCGGGCTTGCCGGGGATCAGCGCGGTGGTGATGATGATGTCCACCTCGCGCGCCTGCTGCGCGTACATCGCGCGCTGCGCGGCCTGGAAGCCCTCGCTCATGACCTTGGCGTAGCCGCCGCCGCCCGAGCCTTCTTCCTCGTAGTCGACCTTGACGAACTCGCCACCCAGCGAGACCACCTGGTCAGCCACCTCGGCGCGGGTGTCGTTGGCGCGCACGATGGCGCCCAGGTTGGCGGCGGTGCCGATGGCCGCCAGGCCGGCCACGCCGGCACCGGCGATGAAGACCTTGGCTGGCGGCACCTTGCCGGCGGCCGTGATCTGGCCGTTGAAGAAGCGGCCGAAGGCATTGGCCGCCTCGATCACCGCGCGGTAGCCGCTGACGCCGGCCTGCGAGGTCAGCGCGTCCATCTTCTGGGCGCGGCTGAGCTGGCGCGGCAGGCAGTCGATCGCCAGCGCGGTCACCTGCCGGGCCTGCAGCGCGGCCATCAGCTCGGGGTTCTGCGCCGGCCAGACGAAGCCGATCAGCGTGGCGCCGGGGCGCAGCAGCGCCACCTCGTCCAGCGTCGGCGGGCGCACCTTGAAGACGATGTCGGCCGTGCCCCACAGCTCGGCCGCGCTGCCCGCCACCGAAGCGCCGGCAGCGCGGTAGCTGTCGTCGTTGCAGTTGGCCGCGTCACCGGCGCCGCTTTCCACCGCCACCGAGAAGCCCAGCTTGATGAGCTTCTCGACCACGTCCGGCACGGTGGCGACGCGCTTTTCCCCGGCCGCGGTCTCGCGCGGCACCCCGATCAACAGAGCCATGACTCTCCTCTCCAACGTCCACTGTGCAGGGGCGGCGGCACCGCAGGCATGCGGTGGCCTCGGCGCCCCTGTCGTTTGCCGCCTAGCTTACCCAATCGCACGCGCCTGTCGTCCGGCGGTTTGCCCGGGCTCTAAGATGACCCGATGGAACGTTGGAAACCAAGCGTCACCGTGGCCGCGATCATCGAGCGCGAGGGCCGCTATCTGCTGGTCGAGGAGCGCACGCCCGAGGGCCTGAAACTCAACAACCCGGCCGGCCACCTGGACCCCGGCGAGTCGATCCTCGAGGCCGTGGTCCGCGAGGCGCTGGAAGAGACCGCGCGCGTCTTCACGCCCACCCGTGTGGTGGGGGTTTACCTGGGGAGAATGCAGCGCGCCGGCACCGGCGAGGACATCACCTACCTGCGCTTCGCGATCGCCGGCACGGTGGGCGAGCCGCTGCCCGGGCGGGTATTGGACGAACCGATCGAGCGCACGCTGTGGATGAGTGCCGAGGAGCTGCGCGCCTGCACCCCTCGGCACCGCAGTCCGATGCTGCTGTGCAGCATTGACGACCACGCCGCCGGACGCGGGTGTGCGCTCGATGTGCTGCACATGCATGAGAGCGTCAAGCTGCTGCACAAATGATCACCGACCGCCCGGTCGTTGCATGATGCGAAATGCCGCCCCGGGATGATTGACGCTGGACCCGCGGCGACAATCCCGCCATGCACAAGCAACGCGTGGTCGTCGGCCTGTCCGGCGGCGTCGATTCCGCGGTCTCGGCCTGGCTGCTCAAGCAGCAGGGGCACGAGGTCGTCGGTATCTTCATGAAGAACTGGGAAGACGACGATGACAGCGCGTACTGTTCGTCGAACGTCGACTTCGTCGATGCAGCGGCGGTGGCCGACGTCATCGGCATCGAGATCGAGCACGTCAACTTCGCCGCCGAGTACAAGGACCGCGTCTTCGCCGAGTTCCTGCGCGAGTACCAGGCCGGCCGCACGCCCAACCCCGACGTGCTGTGCAACGCCGAGATCAAGTTCAAGGCGTTCCTGGACCATGCGATGCGCCTGGGCGCCGGCAGGATCGCCACGGGGCACTACGCCCGGGTGCGCGAGCGTGACGGCCGGCATGAGTTGCTCAAGGGGCTGGACCCGCTGAAGGACCAGAGCTACTTCCTGCACCGCCTGAACCAGGCCCAGCTGGCGAAGACGCTGTTTCCGGTGGGCGAGCTGCCCAAGACCGAGGTGCGGCGCCTGGCTGAGGAGATCGGCCTGCCCAATGCGAAGAAGAAGGACTCCACCGGCATCTGCTTCATTGGCGAGCGGCCGTTTCGCGAGTTCCTCAACCGCTACCTGAGCCACGAGCCCGGCCCGATCGTCGATGAGCGCGGCCGCACGCTGGGCCAGCATGTGGGCCTGAGCTTCTACACGCTGGGCCAGCGCCAGGGCCTGGGCATCGGTGGCGTGAAGGACAAGAAGGCGCCGCGCGGCGGCGGCGAGCACCTGCCCTGGTTCGTGGCCCGCAAGGACCTGGACCGCAACGCGCTGGTGGTGGTGCAGGGCCACGAGCACCCCTGGCTGCAGTACCGCAGTCTGGTGGCCGATGACCTCAGCTGGGTCGCTGGCGACGCGCCGCGCGCCGGCGGCTATGGCGCCAAGACCCGCTACCGCCAGGCCGATGCTGCCTGTGCCCTGGACGCTTTGCCCGACGGCCTGTCACTGCTGTTCGCCCAGCCGCAGTGGGCGGTGACGCCGGGGCAGTCGGCGGTGGTCTATGACGGCGAGGTCTGCCTGGGCGGCGGCGTGATCGCGTCGGCCGAGCTGGCCTGAAGCGGCTCAGCGCCCGTCGGCGGCGCCCAGGTGCTGCCGCAGCATGCGGCCCAGTGCCTCGGCGGTGACGGGCTTGGGCAGGTAGTCGTCCATGCCGGCGGCCTCGCAGCGCTCGCGGTCCTCGGCCAGCGCGTGCGCGGTCAGCGCGATGATCGGCACGCGGGCGCTGGGATGGTCAGATGCACGGATCTGTCGCGTGGCCTCATAGCCGTCCATCACCGGCATCTGGCAGTCCATCAGCACCAGGTCGACGGCCTGCGCCTGCACGGCAGCCACCGCCTGGGCGCCATCGCCGGCCAGCAGCACCGCCATGCCCATGCGCTCCAGCATGGCCTGGACCACCATGCAGTTCACGGCGTTGTCTTCCACCACCAGGATGCGCGACGGCCGCGGCGCACTGGCGTCGGTGACCACGGCCCGGCCTGGGTCCGCAGCGGGCTCGACCATGGCGCGCTCGGCCGGCGTCAGCGGCACTTCGAACCAGAAGCGGCTGCCCTGGCCCGGTTCGCTCTCGGCATGGATGGTGCCGCCCATCAGCGCCACCAGGTGCCGGCAGATCACCAGCCCCAGGCCGCTGCCGCCGAAGCGGCGGGTGGTGGAGCTGTCGGCCTGCGAGAAGCGCTGGAACAGCTGGCCCAGCTGCTCCGGCGTCATGCCGATGCCGCTGTCCTCGATTGACACCCGCAGCCACGGCCGGTCATCGCCCGGAGGCGCGGGACAGGTGTCGGCGCGCAGTACCACGGTACCGCTCGGTGTGAACTTGAGGGCATTGCCCAGCAGGTTGCTGATGACCTGGCGCAGCCGGGTGGGGTCACCGCTGACCGGTGGCAGCGCGCTCAGCGACAGCTCGGTCTGCACCGCGACGCCGCGGGCCTGGCCCAGCTCGCGGTAGATCGCTGCGACGCTGGACAGCAGCTGTGCCGGGTCGAAGTCGACCCGCTCCAGCACCACCTTGCCCTCCTCGATCTTGGACAGGTCCAGGATGTCGCCCAGCAGTTCATGCAGGGCATTGGCGGCGCTGGAGATGGCCTGGACATAGCGTGTCTGGTCCGCATCCAGCGAGGTGCTGCCGAGCAACTCCGCCATGCCCAGGATGCCGTTCATCGGTGTGCGGATCTCGTGGCTCATGTTGGCGAGGAAGCGGCTCTTGGCCAGGTTGGCCTCCACCGCGATCTGCCGCGCCCGCTCGCGCTCGGCGGCCACCGACGCGGCTTGCAGACGCAGGCGGGTCATCTCGGTCCAGTCGCGGCAACTGCGCCAGCTCTCCTGTGTCAGCACGACGCCATAGATCATGACGCAGGCCACGATGATCCAGGCGTCCGCGTGGCCGGACCACAATGCCTGCACGATGACCGGCAGCAGCATGAACACGAAGTTCATGATCGCTGTGCGCAGGCTGCTGACCAGGATGAACACCCCGACCGCGGTGATGCACAGCACGCTGGCGAACAGCAGGGTGCCCAGCAGGGTGTCGCGCACCGCCGGCACGAAGACCAGCGAGATGACGCCCCAGCAGAGGTTGTCCAGCGTGATCAGCACGTCGAAACGGGTCTGCCAGTAGCGCAGGCGCTGGGCGCGGCTGGGGTCGCGCTCAAAGCGGCCGGTGTCCAGGGCCCGCGTGGCACTGATCGTCAGCCGCCACAGCAGCCAGCCCAGCACCCACGCGTCCTCGACCCGCCCCCACATCGCCCAGGCCACCACCAGACCGAACACGGCGGCGCCCAGTTGAGGCTGGGGTGCCAGGCGATAGATGGCGCTGACGCGCTCCAGCGCGATCTCGGCATCGATGGCGCGCGGGGAGATCGGGTCGGGTGGGTCGGGACGGTACGGCATGGGATCGGGACCCGCCTGACGGGGGTGTCCGGGCACGCCGGACGCCTCGCGAAGGCAAGGCTCAAAGGTATATCGACGGCCGTGCGGCCGTCTTGATGAATACCCGGGGGCGCCCCGATGCCGGTCTGGCGTGGCGCGCCTTCAAGCCTGGGCCGCTGTCAACGCGGCGCCGCGTGCGCCCCTCAGGGGGCCTGTACCACCACCCCATCCGCTGCCAACGCCGCCCGAAGCGTCTGCGCAAAGTGCAGCGCGCCGGGCTGGTCGCCGTGCAGGCACAGGGTGTCGGCGCGCAGCGCCACCAGCGCGCCGCTGCGCGCGCGCACCTGGCCCTGCAGCAT
>JAFLDI010000148.1 GCA_017302485.1 Burkholderiales bacterium
CCCTGCGCGAACTGGTGCAACTGGCCGGCCGGCTCAGCGGCCACCCGCGACCCGTCCTGCCGCTGCCCGGCGTGCTGGCGCGCCTGCAGGCCCTGCTGCTGGAGTGCCTGCCCGGCGAGCCGCTGATGAGCCGCGACAACCTCGACTCGATGCGCGTGCCCAATGTGGCCAGTGGCAACCTGCCCGGCCTGCGCGAGCTGGGCATTGCCGCCACACCGCTGCGCCCGGTGGCCGCCGCCTACCTGGGTGCCAGCGCCGAAGCCCAGCTGGACGCGCTGCGCGCCCGGCACTGAGGCGGGGCAGGCGGCACACTCCACAGGTTGCTTGCCAGGGCAGCAGCGGGGCGCATTCGGCGTGCTCCAACCCCAACTGCACAGTCCCATGACGACCTTGCGACGCCACTGCTGTGGGCGCTTCACGAAACCCGAACCTTCCTGACGAGGTCGATCCGCCCCTTCATCAGCCGTCCGCAGGCCGCATCACCCAGCCCGCCTCCCATCACCCGCACGCCGGGATGGCGGCGCCTTGAAAGCGGCAGATCCAGGGCAAGACCTCGACACGGCGGGGTGGACCTGAGAACCGTCCTGCGCTCCACGCGGCCCGCATGCACAAAGGCACGCTCAAAGCAACAGGAGTACGCACCATCAGAGACGGCAGTTGGCCAGGCATGGACGGCAACAACCCGGTTGCGGGCATGCATGGCATGCGTGGGGCTGCCTGAAGGTCTTGAAGGCGACGGCCTCGAACCCCGGCGGATCTGCGGGGGACGTCTCTCGCCGACAGCCTTCGGAAAGCGGATGACCCTAAAGTGCGCGTCTCGTGCATCCCGGAGGTACCCATGCTTGGCAGCTATTGGGGCCGTTGGCCAATCGTGACTCTGACCCTGGGCGTCAGCGCCGCCGCTGCGGTGCCGCCCGAAGGCCCTGCTTTCCGCTGCAGCGCGGCGAAGGGCGAAGTCGAGCAGCTGATCTGCGCCGACACCGCGCTGGCCACGCTGGACCGCCAGTTGGATCAGGTCTATCGCGCCGCGCTGGCCAAGGCCACAGGGCCGCTGGCCCCCCAGCTGCGCCAAGCACAGCGCGGCTGGACGAAAGGGCGCAACGAGTGCTGGAAGGCCAAGGGTCAGACGACCTGGATCACTGCCAGCTGGACCGTGGACACGGTGCGAGCCTGTGTCGAAGCGCAGTACCGGCTGCGGATCTCGGAGCTTCAAGCCCTGTGGCGCCTGCGGCCTCCCAGCACGCGCACCTACTTCTGCCAGGGTCAAGCGGCCAACGAGTTGGTGGTGAACGCCTTCGACACCGACCCTCGGACCCTTCGCATCGAGCGCGGTGACCAGACGCGAACTTTGTGGCAGGTCGGGGCACCAGCGCTTGGCTCTTTTGAGGGCCAGAACGTCAGCGTGACACTCCAGGGAGACGCCCTGAAGTTCAGCTGGCTCGACACGCGTAGCGGCCAGACCGATGCGCTGCACTGTGTGGCCCGATGAGGATCCTGCGCGCGGCCTATCCGTCCCGGTTCGAAGGAGGTCCATGATGCGAACAAGCGGTATCGCGATCCTGTGCAGCACGACTGGTTTGATCGGCTGTGCCAGCGCACCACCGACGCTGCAGGGGCTGGCCGGCACCCAGTGGCAGCTGGCGTCCATCCAGTCGATGGACGACAGCCAGGGCACCGTCCGGCCGGCGGATTCAGCGCGCTACGTGCTCGCCTTCGGCGCCGATGGCCGCGTGTCGGTGCGCCTTGACTGCAATCGCGGCTCCGCGACTTGGCAAGCAGAGCCCGCTGGCACTGCCGAGCCAGGACGTGCCTCAGGCTCCCTGCAGTTCGGGCCGCTGGCCAGCACGCGCGCTCAATGCGCCGCCGATTCGCTGGCACCTCGGCTGGCTGGAAGCTGGCCCTATGTGCGCGGCTACGTTCTTGAGCCGGGCCGGCTTCACCTCAGCCTGATGGCCGATGGCGGCATCCTCAGCTGGGTGCCGGCGCGCTGAGCATGCCGGCGCACGCACAGCGCCCGATGATCGCCGCCCCGCCCTGGGCGCGGCAGTTCCGCTCCGACCACCTCGACGAAGTGCGCGCCCTGATCGGCAACCGCGATGGCCCGCATGCGCGGGTGGCCCGCACGGACCAGCCGCTGGGCTACTCGATGTTTCAGGTGCACGCCCCATCCACCAATCTGGGCGGCTCCTCGTCCAGTCTGGCGCAGGTCGTGCGCGGGCATGTCCATGGCTGGGTGCTTCACCTGGCCGTGCCGCCTGGCACCGTGCTGCGCAGCGGCTTGCGCGCCAGCACGCGGGTCGGGTCCGACTCGGTGGTGCTCATCCCACCAGGGTGGGCGTTCACCCGCAGCAGCCCACCCGGCACGCTGTTCGCTGCCGAGGTCGACGCCGCAGCGTTGGCGGCCGAGCTGCAGGCGCGGCGTCCCGACGATCCGCCACCCAGCCTGCGGCGGCTTGCGGTGCTGGCACTGAACGCCGGCGAGCGCCACGACCTGCGGGAAGCCGCCTCGGCACTGGTGCTCGCGACGGCGCCGGGAACCGATGCCCGGCAACTGGCCGGCGCCGACGCCGCGTTCATCGGGCGGGTCGCCGACCTGGCGCTGCGGGAAGGCAGCGTGAGACGGCCTGGCGAACTGTCACTGGATCGCGCGCGGCGGGTCGAGGCCTGGATCGATGCACACCTGGGTGAGCCGATCACCATGGCCGCTCTGTGTCGCGTCGCAGGCGTTGGCGAACGCTGCCTGCAAAAGGCCTTTCTCTACCGGCGCGGCGTCTCGCCGATGCGCTTTGTCCAGGAGCGCAGGCTGCTGGCCGCCCACCAGTGGCTGGCCGACACGTCGCACCCCAAAACGGTGACGGAGGCTGGGCTTCGCTTCGGTTTCACCCACCTCGGCCGCTTCTCGGTGAGCTACCGGCAGGCCCTCGGAGAGTCACCCTCCCAGACGCTGGCGCGCGCGCGACTGCGCGCCTGAGGTCGGGAGTCTCCGCAAGGGTTCGCTGGGCCATGTTCGGAATCGGGATAGTCAACCCGCGGCGCGGGCGCTAGCCTGCCGTCCGCCGGCGCCGACATCTTGGTGTCGTTCACATCCACACTGAACCGGGAGCGCGATCCGCATGAAGCGACAGTCCCTGGCCTGGGTCTTGCCCCGGGTCCTGCCCCTCGTATTCGTCCTGGCCGAGCCGGCCTGGGCGGGCAACCAGGTTGCCGACGTTCCTTCCCTGGGCTACGCGCCGCAGAACATGGACCGCTCGGTCGACCCTCGCCAGGACTTCTACCGCTACGCAGCCGGTAACTGGCTGCGCAAGACGGAGATCGCCCCCGCCGCGCAGGATGTGGGGGGCTTCACGCTGCTGGCCGAGGCGCTCGACGCGCAGCTGCTCGCGTTGATCCGGGAGGCCGCTGCTGCCGGCCCGTTGCCCAAGGGTGATCCGCGCCAACAGGTGGGGGATTACTACAAGGCCGCGATGGATACCGCGCGCCGCAACGCCTTGGGCATGCAGCCTCTGGCCGGCGACCTGCAGCGCATCGCCGCCTCCAGAGGCACGGCGGCCGACTACGGCAGCCTGGCGGGCCGCCTTCAGGACGGCTTCGGCAGCTCGCCGCTGATCAACGCCGTGGCCATGCCCGACGCGAAAGACAGCGGCACCTACGTGCTGGCCCTGGTGCCAGGCGCGCAAGTGCTCGAACAAGACGAGTACACCAAGCCCGAGTCGCAGCGCCTGCGCGAGATCTACCGCCAATACATCGTGGCGCTGTTGAACGGCAGCGGCGACACCGTGGAGAGGGCGGGCAACCACGCCATGCGCATCCTGGTGATGGAGTCCCGCCTGGCGGCGGCCATGATGTCGCCGCTGCAGATGCGCGAGCCCGCCAACACCTACAACATGATGACCCTGGCGCAGGCGCAAGCCCTGGTGCCGGCGCTGGATCTGCGGGCGTTTCTCAAAGCGCTTGGCATTTCGCCACCCGCCCGAGTGCAGGTGGTCGATGTGCAGGCCCTGAAGGCGCTGCAGCGCTTTCTGGCTGACCAACCGGCCGACGAGGTGAAGCTGCTGCTGCGCTGGACGGCGCTGGGCGCCCGCGCCGCCGAACTCGGCGGGGGGTACCGTGCGATGGAAGAGGAGTTCTCGCGCTTGCGCAAGGGCTTGAAGGCCCCGCCCGGGATGGAGCGCGTGGTCACACAGCAGATCGGCGCCCATCTCTACCACCCTCTGTCGCAGCTGTACGTGCAGGCCAACTTTCCGGACGCCACCCGGCGCGACATCACCGAGATGGTCGGACACATCAAGGACGAGTTCGCCAGCCGCTTGCGCAGCAACACCTGGCTGGACGACGCCACCCGCAAAGCGGCGCTGGAGAAGCTGGGCAAGATCGACATCCAGGTGGGTTACCCGGCACGCTGGGTGGACTTCAGCGCGCTGGACATCCGCCCCGACGACCACTTCGGCAACGTGCAGCGCGCCGCACGCTTCGCGTTCCAGCGCGAGGTCGGGCAAATCGGCAAGCCGGTGCTGGGCGATCGTTTCGCCGTCGCCACCAAGACGACGCCAATCGCGGTGAACTCGGCCTACAACTTCACCACCAACACCATCGACATCACGGCGGCCATCCTGCAGCCGCCGTTCTACAAACCGGGGGCAGATGTCGCGGTGAACTACTGCGCGATCGGCGCGGTGATCGGCCACGAGATCACCCATGGCTTCGACAGCCTCGGGCGCCAGTACGACCCGCAGGGTAATCTGCGCAACTGGTGGACCGCGGCGGCCGACCGCCGCTTCAAGCAACGCACCGACGTGCTGATCGACCAGTACAGCCAGTACGAGATCCTGCCCGGCCTCATGCACAACGGCGCCATGACGGTCACCGAGAACACCGCCGACCTCGGCGGCATCACGTTGGCCCACGCGGCGCTGCGCCGGTCCATGGCGAAGAACCCGCTGCCCGTGCAGGACGGCCTGAGCGCCGACCAGCGCTGCTTCGTGGCCTGGACGCAGATGTGGGCCTTCAAGGCCCGGTCGGAGCGGCTGCGCTACCTGGTGTCGGTGGATGTGCACGCCATCGCCTCGGTGCGCGCCGTGGCGCCGCTGCTGCATCTGGACGCCTTCCACGAAGCCTTCGGCACCCGCCCCGGGGACGCGATGTGGCGAGCACCGAAGGACCGGGTGGTGATCTGGTGACCACGATGAGGCGGATCGGCCTGCGTCGGCGCCTTGCCAAGGCGATGGCGGGCGGGCTGATGGCCATGGCGGTGACGGCGGCAGGCGCTGCGCCGCCAGGGCCGCTGTCCCCCGATTTTGAGTCCGCCAAGGCCGAGCCGGCCACCGTCCGGGTGCAGGGCGACACGGTCTACTACACCGGCAATTTCTCCAAGGCCAGCCAGGCCGCGTTCAACACCGCGGTCGCCGGCATCGGGCGCGGCCAGCTGACGCGGCTGGTCATTCGTTCCGGCGGCGGCGACACAGCCGCCGGTCGGCATGTCGGTCGCTGGGTGCGGGACATGGCCCTGGTCGTGGAAGTCGACGTCATCTGCTTCTCCTCCTGCGCGGACTACGTCTTTCCGGCAGGCCGCGCCCGCGTGATCCGCGCCGACGCCTTCGTTGGCTGGCACGGCAACGAGCGGCAGTTTGAAGTACTGGCCGCGCGCCGGGGTGGCCGCCTGGCCGATGAGTTGAGCCGCTACGCCCCACCCAACCTGACGCCTTCGCAGCGAGCCGCCTTCGTGCAGGATTTCCAGGCCTTGCTCGCAGTCACTCGGCCTGACGAAGACGATTTCTACGCCCGGCTCGGGTTGAGCGACGCCTTCGCGGTCTGCGCGGTCGGCGACGTGCTCGAGAAACGACCCGGCTATGCGGGTCAGAAGGGCTGGGGTTTCTCGCTGGACGACATGGCGCGCCTGGGCCTGCGCCACACGGTCTACCTGGGCGACGGCCGCTACGAGCAGGCGTCGTCGCGCTTCCGGCAGCATCTCGTGCCCCTGAGCGCCGACGACTGCCTGGCGCTGCTCCGGTGATCCCACCCTCTCAGACCCTGCGGACGCATCCATGACCCTCAACATTTCCAGACCCTTGGCGGCACGCGAGCGACTCGGCCGCCTGGAGGACCCCGCCGCAGGCGACTTCCCCTTCTACGACGGCCTGCCCATGGCGCTGTCGGGACTGCAGTGGTTGGCGCTGATGGCGGGGGTCGTTGCCGGCTTCCTGGTGCTGATCCTCCCCATCCCCTGGCCGGGTGGCGTCTGGGCGCCGCTGATCCCGGCGCTCCTGTTTCCCGCCATTCCCTTGGCAACCCTCTACCTGGTCGCCCTGGATCATTGGACCGTACTGTTCGGCCGGGTGGGCGTGCGGGAGGTGCGCCTGATGTTCGGCTTCGCGCTGCTCAACATCGTCGTCACTCTGTGCGTCGGAGCGCTCGTGCGCACCTTTGCCGACGTGACCTCGAACGCCGCCGCAGCCCAGCTCGCCAACGCGGACATGGCCGGACGCATCGCCTTCTTCGTCAAGACGCTGCCGCAACTGCTCGGCGAGGAACTGGTCACCGTGCTGCCCTTCCTGGCCCTGACGGCGGCCCTGACGAAAGGCTTCGGCATGGCCCGCCGCAGCGCCGTCATCGGCGCCTGGCTGCTGTCCTCGCTCCTTTTCGGGCTTATCCACCTGCCGACCTATGACTGGAACTGGATCCAGTGCATCGTCATCATCGGTACCGCGCGCCTGGTGCTGACCCTGCCGTGGCTGCTCACCAAGAACCTCTGGGTCTCCACCGGCGCCCACATCGTCAACGACTGGCTGCTGTTCGGCGTGGCCCTGCTGGGCGCTGGCCTGGCGGGCCGGGCTTGAACATCTTGCGCCTGCGCCTGGCCATGGCGCTCCCTGCCCACCGCCAATTGCCCGACCGATCACCCCACCCTGGAGGACCTCGACCGTGAACACTCCCCTTCGTCAACGGGCCGTCGCGATCCTGGCCGCGCTGGCCTTGGTCGCCGGCAGCCTGCCGGCCGCCGCATCGCAGCGGGAAGTCCGCTGCGACAGCCGCGGCCTGGGCTACAACTACTGCCGGGTGGACACCGGCGGGCGGGTCGAGCTCGTCGACAAGCACTCGCTGTTCTCCTGCCACGAGGGACGCTCCTGGGGCTACGACGCGCGGGGCATCTGGGTGAACAAGGGCTGCTCGGCCACCTTCCGCGTGGCCTCCGGCCATCACAGCGACAAGGCGGCGCTGGCGGGCGCGGTGGTCGGCCTGGCGGCGCTGGCCGCCATTGCCGCCAACCGGCAGAAGTCCGAGGCCGTCGAGGTCGAGAGCTGGGCGGTCGGCAACTTCGACGGCGATGACGATCGCGAGCGCGTTCGCGTCAGCCTGCGCATCCTGCCCGGTGGCCAGGTCAGCGGCCGGGCTGGCGACCACGACATCAACGGCCACCTGCAGGCCGATCGGCTGGAGGCCGGCCGGCAGCGCTTCCGCATCGAGCGCCGCGGCAACGGCTTCGTCGCCGTCGATGAACGCGATGACTCGCACCGCGTCACCTTCCACCGCGTCGCCAGCGGGTACTGACATGCCAATGAACCCCATCTCCCGTCCTGATCAACCCTCCTGCTGGCGTGGCGCCATGCTGGCGCTGGCCCTGCTGGGCGCCGGCGCGGTCTGGGCCCAGACTCCGGGCGCCAAGGCCGGCTCGGCCTGGGCCGAGATCGG
>JAFLDI010000149.1 GCA_017302485.1 Burkholderiales bacterium
CCTCGCCGGCCGTCTCCAGCAGCAGCACCAGCGAGCCTTCGCTGACCTTGTCGCCCAGTGCCACCTTGAGCTCCTTGACCACGCCGGCGTGCGACGAGGGGATCTCCATCGAGGCCTTGTCGGACTCGACGGTGATCAGGCTCTGCTCGGCCTTGACCGTGTCGCCGGGCTTGACCAGCAGCTCGATGATGGCCACGTCCTTGAAGTCCCCGATGTCGGGGACCTTCACTTCAACCAATGCCATGTCTTGTCTCCGTCGGGTCGCGCGTCAGGCGTACAGCGGGTTGATCTTCTCGGTGTTCAGACCGTACTTGGCGATCGCCTCGGCCACCTTGGCCACCGGCACGCTGCCCTCATCGGCCAGCGACTTCAGCGCCGCCACGACGATGTAGTGGCGATTGATCTCGAAATGCTCGCGCAGCTTGCTGCGGAAGTCGCTGCGGCCGAAGCCGTCGGTGCCCAGCACCTTGAAGGTGCGGCCCTTGGGGATGAAGGCCCGCACCTGCTCGGCGTAGTTCTTCATGTAGTCGGTCGAGGCGATCACCGGGCCCGGGTGCGGGTCCAGCTGCTGCGCGATGAAGGGCACGCGCGCGGCCTCGGTCGGGTGCAGCAGGTTCCAGCGTTCGCAGTCCTGGCCGTCGCGGGCCAGTTCGTTGAAGCTGGGGCAGCTCCAGACGTTGGCCGCCACACCCCATTCCTCTTCCAGCAGCTTCCTGGCGGCCATCGATTCGCGCAGGATGGTGCCCGAGCCCAGCAGGTTCACGCGCGGGGTCTTCTTGGCGCCCTCTTCCAGCAGGTACATGCCCTTGATGATCTGCTCTTCGGTGCCGGCCTTCAGGCCGGGCATCGCGTAGTTCTCGTTGAGCAGGGTGATGTAGTAGAAGACGTTCTCCTGCTTTTCGACCATGCGCTTGAGGCCGTGCTGCATGATCACGCCCACCTCGTGCGCGAAGGTCGGGTCGTAGGAGACGCAGTTGGGAATCGTGCCGGCCAGGATGTGGCTATGACCGTCCTCGTGCTGCAGGCCTTCGCCATTGAGCGTGGTGCGCCCCGAGGTGCCGCCCAGCAGGAAGCCGCGCGCCTGCATGTCGCCGGCGGCCCAGGCCAGGTCGCCGATGCGCTGGAAGCCGAACATCGAGTAGTACACGTAGAACGGCACCATGATGCGGTTGCTGGTGCTGTACGAGGTGGCCGCGGCGATCCAGCTGGACATGCCGCCGGCCTCGTTGATGCCCTCTTGCAGGATCTGCCCGGAGACGTCCTCCTTGTAGTACATGACCTGGTCCTTGTCGACCGGGGTGTACTGCTGGCCCTTGGGGTTGTAGATGCCCACCTGGCGGAACAGGCCTTCCATGCCGAAGGTGCGGGCCTCATCCACCAGGATGGGCACCACGCGCGGGCCCAGGGCCTGGTCGCGCAGCAACTGGGTCAGGAAGCGCACATAGGCCTGGGTGGTGCTGATCTCGCGGCCCTCGGCGGTGGGTTCGAGCACGGCCTTGAAGGTCTCCAGCGCCGGCACGGTGAAGCTCTCGTCGGCCTTGGTTCGGCGGTTGGGGAGGTAGCCACCCAGCGCCTGGCGCCGCTCATGCAGGTAGCGCATCTCCGGCGTGTCCTCGGCCGGCTTGAAGAACGGGATCTTCGGCAGTTCGCTGTCGGGGATCGGCAGATTGAAGCGGTCGCGGAAGTAGCGGATGTCCTCGTCGGTCAGCTTCTTGGTCTGGTGGACGGTGTTCTTGCCCTCGCCCGCCTTGCCCATGCCGAAGCCCTTGACCGTCTTGATCAGCAGCACCGTGGGCTGACCCTTGTGGTTGACGGCCTGGTGGTACGCAGCGTAGACCTTCTGCGGATCGTGGCCACCGCGGCGCAGGTTCCAGATGTCGTCATCCGACATCTTGGCCACCATCTCCAGCGTGCGCGGGTCGCGGCCGAAGAAGTGCTTGCGCACGTAGGCACCGTCATTGGCCTTGAAGGACTGGTAGTCGCCGTCCAGCGTCTCCATCATCAGCTTGCGCAGCGCGCCGTCCTTGTCGCGGGCCAGCAGCGGGTCCCAGTTGCTGCCCCACAGCAGCTTGATGACGTTCCAGCCGGCACCGCGGAACTCGCCTTCCAGTTCCTGGACGATCTTGCCGTTGCCGCGCACCGGGCCGTCCAGGCGCTGCAGGTTGCAGTTGATGACGAAGATCAGGTTGTCCAGGCCTTCACGGGCGGCCAGGCCGATCGCGCCCAGGCTCTCGGGCTCGTCCATCTCGCCGTCGCCGCAGAACACCCAGACCTTGCGGTTCTCGGTGTTGGCAATGCCGCGCGCGTGCAGGTACTTCAGGAAACGGGCCTGGTAGATGGCCATCAGCGGGCCCAGACCCATCGAGACGGTCGGAAACTGCCAGAAACCGGGCATCAGCTTCGGGTGCGGGTAGCTGGAGAGCCCCTTGCCGTCGACTTCCTGGCGGAAGTGCAGCAGTTGCTCCTCGGTCAGGCGACCTTCCAGGTAGGCGCGGGCATAGACCCCCGGGGCGACGTGGCCCTGGAAGTAGACGCAGTCGCCGCCGTGGTCGGGACCCTCGGCATGCCAGAAGTGGTTGAAGCCGGCGCCGAACATGTGGGCCAGCGAGGCAAAGGAGCCGATGTGGCCGCCCAGGTCACCGCCGTCCTCGGGGTTGTGGCGGTTGGCCTTGACGACCATCGCCATGGCGTTCCAGCGCATGTAGGCGCGCAGGCGCTCCTCGATCTCGATGTTGCCGGGACAGCGCTCTTCCTGGTCGGGCTCGATCGTGTTGACGTAGCCGGTGGTCGCCGAGAAAGGCATGTCCACGCTGTGCTGCCGAGCCTCCTCGAGCAATTGCTCCAGCAGGAAGTGCGCGCGGTCCGGGCCCTCCTTGTCGATCACGGCCTGGAGTGCATCCAGCCACTCTCGGGTTTCCTGGGCGTCCAGATCGGGCGGCAGTGCGCCGGGACGGGCGTCGGGGCTGGCGGACATGGCTTGTCTCCTGTGAAAAGTCCGTATGACGTCGGTTCGGCGCGAAGTGTCGCACAGGGCTGTTGAATTTTCAAATAGCGGCTATTCATTTCATAATATGCAACTTCAGCAAGCAGTCACGGCCTTTCCCACACCGGCGGGCGGGCTGCACGCCGGATAATCCCTCGCACATGACCAAGCTCGCTGAACTGTCTGCCACCTACCGATTGCGGCTGAATCGCCTGTTCGGTCGGTGGTGGCGCCGGCAGTCGCCGGCACGCCAGGACCGCTTTGCCACGATCGGCCCCCTGCTGTCGGTGCTGATGTTTCTGGCAGCGATCACGGCCGCCTCCTGGTACCTGCGCAACGAGGAGATCGAGCGGACCGCCGAGGCCCTGCGTCGCGACACCGAAGTGGCCCAGCAGCAGATCCGTCTGCACCTGATCGAGAACCAGGAGCAATTGGTGCGCATTGCCCGGGAACTGGCCACGCGCGACATCACCACCGCCGACTTCCTCGAGCAGGCCGCCACCTTCCAGCGCGAGCGCCCCGCCGTGCGGCGGATCGCCTGGATCACCGCACAGCGGCAGGTGCGGGCCAGCCAGGAACAGATCGGCTTCGCGCCGCTGGTGGCCAGCGACGGCAGCCGCAGCGACCCGTCGCTGCCGGCCAAGGGCCAGGCCATCGACGCCGAGTTCACCTTCCAGGCCGCTCGCGACAGCCGCCAGCCGGTCTACTCGCACGCCTTCGCCGACGCGGTGGGCATACCGGTGTTCCAGATCCAGGTCCCACTGATCGACCGCGGCAACTTCAACGGCGTCCTGGCCATCGACTACGGCATCGAGGCCCTGCTGCGCCACCACGTGCCGCCCGAAGTCACCCGCCGCCACAGCATCGCCGTGCTCGACAGCACCGGCCACACCCTGACCAGCACGGTCACCGCGATGCCCGGCCAACGCAACAGTCCGCCGTCGTTCAGCCATGAACTGCCGCTGGCGCCCATGTCCAACGGCCTGGTGCTCAAGGGCATGGGTTACCGCACCTCGATCGGCCTGATCGGCAACACCCTGTTCTGGATGGTGGTGGCGCTGTCGGTCCTGACGGTCTGGATGCTGCTGGGCACCTGGCGACATGTGCGCCGCCGGGCGCAGATCCAGGGCGCGCTGGTGCAGGAGACCAATTTCCGCCGGGCCATGGAGAACTCGATGCTGACCGGCATGCGAGCGATGGACCTGGAGGGCCGCGTCACCTACGTCAACCCGGCCTTCTGCGCGATGACGGGCTTTTCCGAGGACGATCTGGTCGGCGGTCGCCCGCCCTTCCCCTACTGGCCCAGTGACCGCATCGAAGAGAACTCCCGCCTGCTCCAGCAGGAATTGCAGGGGCGCAGCCCGGCCGGCGGCATCGAGGTCAAGGTGATGCGCAAGGACGGTTCGGTCTTCGATGCGCGCATGTACGTGTCGCCGCTGATCGACCCCAAGGGCCAGCAGACCGGCTGGATGACCTCGATGACCAACATCACCGAGGCCAAGCGCATCCGCGATCAACTCAGCGCCTCGCACGAACGCTTCACCACCGTGCTCGAGGGCCTGGAGGCTGCGGTGTCGGTGATGTCCGTCCAGCACAATGAGCTGCTGTTCTGCAACCGCAGCTACCGGCTTTGGTTCGGCGCCGACGCCCAGGGCCATGCGCTGCTGGCCAGCAGCGCGGGTGACGACGCCTACCGGCCCGAGGCCGACGAGGACGTCGACAGCCTCTCCGGCCTGCCCACCCAGCCGCTGACGGAAACCAGCACCCAGCCGCACGAGGTCTTCATCGATTCACTGCAGATGTGGTTCGACGTGCGCTCGCGGTATGTGCAGTGGACCGATGGCCGTCTGGCGCAGATGCTGATTGCCACCGATGTCACCGCCCGTCGCCGCGTCGAGGAACTGGCCCGGCAGCAGGCCGAGAAGGCCTCGGTCACCAGCCGCCTGATCACCATGGGGGAGATGGCCTCGTCGGTGGCCCATGAGCTTAACCAGCCGCTGACCGCGATCAACAACTACTGCAATGGCATGGTCAGCCGGGTGCAGGCCGGGAGCATCAGCAACGACGACCTGGTGGCGGCACTGCAGAAGACCGGCCGCCAGGCCGAGCGCGCCGGCCAGATCATCCACCGCATCCGCAGCTTCGTGAAACGCAGCGAGCCGCAGCGCCAGGCCGCCCAGGCAGCCGACATCGTCGAGGATGCGGTGGAACTGGCCGGCATCGAGCTGCGCCGGCGCAAAGTCAACATCCAGACCTATGTGGCCCAGCGGCTGCCCACGCTGCACGTGGATCCGATCCTGATCGAGCAGGTGCTGCTGAACCTGCTGAAGAACGCGGCCGAGGCGATCGACGGCGCCAAGATGCCGCCCACCCGGCGCCATATCGAGCTGCGCGTCACCCCTCGCCACACTGCCGATGAAGGCGGCGTGATCGAGTTCAGCGTCACCGACACCGGTCCCGGCATCCCGGAAGACGTGCTCAGCCGCCTCTATGAAGCCTTCTATTCCACCAAGGCCGACGGCATGGGCATCGGCCTGTCCCTGTGCCGCTCGATCATCGAGTCGCACCGCGGCCGGATGCGGGCGCAGAACCAATACAATGGCACGCATGTGACAGGGTGCCGGTTCGCCTTCACCCTGCCCGTCGACCTCAGCCAGCGCGCCGAGGCACCGCCGGTACCCGATGTACCCGACGAGGCCGCGGCCGCCAACCCCAACGCTGCTTCCTCATGAGCCTGATTCCCAAGAAAGGTACCGTCTACGTGGTCGACGACGACGAGGCGGTTCGCGATTCCCTGCAATGGCTGCTCGAGGGCAAAGACTACCGCGTCAAGTGCTTTGACTCGGCCGAGTCCTTCCTGTCCCGCTTCGACCCGCGTGAGGTGGCTTGCCTGATTGCCGACATCCGCATGGACGGCATGAGCGGCCTGGAGTTGCAGGACCGGCTGCTGGAGCGCAAGAGCCCGCTGCCCATCGTCTTCATCACCGGCCACGGCGACGTGCCGATGGCGGTGAACACCATGAAGAAGGGCGCGATGGACTTCATCGAGAAGCCCTTCAAGGAGGAAGAGCTGGTCTCGTTGGTCGAGCGCATGCTGGACCAGGCCCGCGTGGCGTTCAGCCAGCACCAGGAGCAGGCCAGCCGCGACGCCCTGCTGTCGCGCCTGACCACACGCGAGGCCCAGGTGCTGGAGCGCATCGTCGCCGGCCGCCTGAACAAGCAGATCGCCGACGACCTGGGCATCAGCATCAAGACGGTCGAGGCGCACCGCGCCAACATCATGGAAAAGCTCAACGCGAACACCGTGGCCGATCTGCTGAAGATCGCGCTGGGTGCTTCCCAGAAGGCCTGATCCGGCCGGACACCACCGAACGGGGCCTTGCGCCCCGTTTTGCATTCCTGAACCTTCCCGTACGCCCCCTGCCATGACCGCCCAACTGATCGACGGCAACGCCCTCTCCGCCCAGGTCCGCGCCGAAGTCGCCCAGCGCGCCGCTGCCCTCACCGCCCGCGGCCACCGCCCCGGCCTGGCAGTGGTGCTCGTGGGCGACAACCCCGCCAGTGCCGTCTATGTGCGCAACAAGGTCAAGGCCTGCGCCGACGCCGGCTTCCACTCGGTGCTGGAGAAGTACGACGCCGACCTGTCCGAGGCCGCGCTGCTGGCCCGCATCGAGGCGCTCAACAACGATCCGGCGATCCACGGCATCCTGGTGCAGTTGCCGCTGCCCCGGCACATCGACGACCACAAGGTGATCGAGGCGATTTCGCCGGCCAAGGACGTCGACGGCTTCCACGTCGCCAGCGCTGGCGCGCTGGTGGTAGGCGAGGTCGGCTTCAAGGCCTGCACGCCCTACGGCTGCATGAAGATGCTCGAGTCGATCGGCATGACGGACCTGCGGGGCAAGCATGCCGTGGTCATCGGCCGCAGCAACATCGTCGGCAAGCCGATGGCGCTGATGCTGCTGCAGGCCAATGCGACCGTCACCGTCTGCCACAGCGGCACCGCCGACCTGGGCACCTTCACGCGCCAGGCCGACGTGGTGGTGGCCGCGGTGGGCAAGCGCAACGTGCTCACAGCCGACATGGTCAAGCCCGGCGCGGTGGTCATCGACGTGGGCATGAACCGCAATGACGAGGGCAAGCTCTGCGGCGACGTCGACTTTGCCGGCGTCAAGGAGGTGGCGGGCTGGATCACGCCGGTGCCGGGTGGCGTCGGCCCGATGACCATCACCATGCTGCTGGTCAACACGCTGGAAGCTGCCGAACGGGCGGCCGCCTGACCCTGGGCCCTTCACGGACACCCGAGCGCGCCGAAGATCACGCCATGAGCACCGACAACCCCCTGCTGCAACTCGATGGCCTGGTGGCCTACGACCTGATCCGCCCCGAGCATGTGGCGCCCGCGATGGACCAGTGGCTGGCCCAGGCCGAGGCCGCATTGGAACGCTGCGTCGGCCCGGACGTGGCGATTGACTACGACGCGCTTTCGCTGTCGCTGGGCGTGGCCACCGAGCGCCTCTCTCGCGCCTGGGGCGCCCTGGGCCACCTGTGCCACGTGGCCGACACGCCCGAGCTGCGCGCCGCCCGCGCCGAGCAACTGCCCCGCGTCACC
>JAFLDI010000015.1 GCA_017302485.1 Burkholderiales bacterium
GGGGCGGACCGGTGAGCCTGGCCGTGCCCTACCAGGCGCGTTTCATGCGCGAGTTGCCCACCGCCTATGACGGCGTGCTGGTGCGTCTGTGCATCGGCCTGGAGGCGGTGGAGGACCTGATCGCCGACCTGGACGCCGGCCTGCAGCGCCTGGGCTGATCAGGCGAAGCCGCCGGTCCGGGCGAAGCGGTCGGTGGCCGCCACCAGTTCAGCGGCGATGCCCGGCTCCATCGAGCTGTGCCCGGCCTCAATCACCATGCGCAGCTGCCCCCCGGGCCAGACATCGGCGAGCGCGTGGGCGTAGCGGGGTGGGCAGATGACGTCGTAGCGGCCCTGCACGATCACGCCCGGCAGATGGGCGATGCGCGACATGCCGTTCAGCAACTGGTCCGGTGCCAGGAAGGCCTGATGGGCGAAATAGTGGGCCTCCAGGCGACCCACGCCCAGCGCCATGGCGTCGGCGCCGAAGGCCTCGACCTGCTCGGGCCGGGGCACCAGATGCAGGCAGGCCCCTTCGTAGCGGGACCAGGCGCGGGCGGCCGGGGTGTGGATGGCCGGGTCGGGATGCGTCAACCGGCGCTGGTAGGCCGCCAGCAGGTCGCCGCGTTCCTCGGCACCCACGTGGCCGGCGAAGGCCTCCCATTCGCGGGGATAGAACTGGCGCATGCCATACAGCCACCAGTCGATCTCCTCCTGGCTGCCCAGCCAGATGCCGCGCAGCACCAGACCCAGGCAGCGTTGCGGATGGGCCTGCGCATAGGCCAGCGCCAGCGTCGAGCCCCATGAGCCGCCAAAGACCAGCCAGCGCTCGATGCCCAGCAGCACACGCAGGCGCTCGATGTCGTCGATCAGCAGCGGCGTGGTGTTGGCGTGGGTGGCGCCCAGCGGTGTCGAGCGCCCGGCGCCGCGCTGGTCGAACAGCGTGACGTGGTAGCGGCGCGCGTCGAAGAAACGCCGGCTGGTGGGCGAGATGCCCGCGCCGGGACCACCATGCAGGAACAGCGCCGGGATTCCCTCGGGCGTGCCGCAGGTCTCCCAGTGCAGCTCATGGCCGTCGCCCACGGCCAGTCGGCCCTGCCGCAGGACCTCGGTGGGCGGGTGCAGCACCTCGTCGAGCGTCATGATGCCGACGGTCCGCTGACCTTGTGGCGCATCAGCCGGCCTTTCTCGCGGTCCCAGTCGCGCTTCTTCTCGGTCTCGCGCTTGTCGTGCTGCGCCTTGCCCTTGGCCAACGCGATCTGTGCCTTCACGCGGCCGCCCTTGTAGTGCAGGTTCAGCGGCACCAGGGTGAAGCCGCGCTGTTCGATCTTGCCGATCAGGCGCCGGATGTCGGCCTTGCCCATCAGCAGCTTCTTGGTGCGGTCGGCCTCGGGGTGGACATGGGTACTGGCCGAGCGCAGCGCGTTGATGCGGCAGCCGATCAGGTACAGCTCGCCCTGCTTGATCACCACGTAGCCGTCGGTCAGCTGGACCTGGCCGGCCCGGATGGCCTTGACTTCCCAGCCTTCCAGCACCATGCCGGCCTCGTACTGTTCCTCGATGTGGTACTCGTAACGGGCGCGGCGGTTTTCGGCGATCAGGGCGGACATTCGGGAGAGGTGAGGCAGGGCAGGGCGGCGCCCTAGAATCCTGCGATTGTATGAAGCATGTGAAGAAGTCCGTTCTGCTGTGGTACTCGCCGGCCGAGATGTTCGCGCTGGTGACGGACGTGGTGCGCTACCCCGAGTTCCTGCCCTGGTGCGAGCGCGGCGAGGTGCTGGAGGCCCACGAAGGGGGCAACACCGCGCGGATCCATCTGGCCTATGCGGGGGTTCGCCATGCCTTCACCACTCGCAATGAGCACAACGCGGACCGGCAACTCCTGATGCGGCTGGTCGACGGCCCCTTCTCGCTGCTGGATGGCACCTGGGACTTTCTGCCCCTGGGCAGTGGTCAGCCGCCCGCCTGCAAGATCGAGTTCGACCTGCAGTACGCGTTTGCCAGCAAACCGCTCGAGGTGGTGCTGAGTCCGGTCTTCGACAAGGTGGCCAACACCTTCGTCGACGCCTTTGTCAAACGTGCGGAGCAGGTCTATGGCGAACGCTGACACCATCCAGGTGGTGGTCCATTGGAGCCCGCAGGCCCGCGAGGTCTGCCAGTGGCGGCTCAGCCTGCCCAGCGGCAGCACGCTGGACGACGCGCTGCGGGCCTGTGGCCTGCATGAGAAGCTGGCCCGTGACGCTGGGGCTGCTCTGCAGTTTGGCATCTGGGCCAAGGCGCGGCCGCTCGACACCGTGCTGCGCGATCAGGACCGCGTGGAAGTCTGGCGCGGCCTCAAGGTCGATCCCAAGGAGGCGCGCCGCCAGCGCTATCGCAGGTCCAAGGAGCGCCAGCCCTGAGGGGGCTCAGTTGCACCACTGCTGAACCTGCTGGCGAACCCGCTCGGCCTCGGCGGCACGCGCCGAATCATCAAGGAATTCGCGCTCGCCCTTGTCGTTGAGTCGCGCCATGCGCATGCCACTGTCCAGGGTGGCCTGCTGGTTGCGGGCGCGGCGGCAGTTCTCGTCGCGGCGCGCCTGATCGCGCTGCTGCGTGGCCGCCGCCTTGGCGGCATCGGCGGTCTTCTGACCGGCCTGCTGGTCGCGCTTGCGCGCTTCCAGCGTGGCGTCGCTGCGTGCCGGGGTCGATGCTGCAGGCTCAGGGGCGCCGCCGACGACGATCTCGGCCGGACGGCTGCCGGGGCGGCTCAGGATGGCGGATTCAGGCACGCTGTTGGGCGGCGGCTGGTCGCTGATCTGCAGGGTGCCGTTGGCATCGCGCCACTTCCAGATCGACTGGGCGCTGGACAGCGTCGAGACCAGGGCCAGAAGCACAAGGGCAGACAGGGCAGGGAGGCGCGACATGGTGGTCCGGAATGGGGCTGTTCTGGCGCGAGTGTAAGGCGGCCCGGCGGGTGGGTTGCAACGGTCCGTATAATCCGCTTTTGCGTCTGGAGCCTGACCCATGCGCCTTCTTGGCAAAGCGCTCACCTTCGACGATGTGTTGTTGGTGCCTGCGTTCTCTCAGGTGTTGCCCCGCGACACCACCCTTGCGACCCGTCTGTCGCGCAACATCCAGCTGAACCTGCCGCTCGTGTCCGCCGCCATGGACACCGTGACGGAGGCGCGCCTGGCGATCGCCATCGCCCAGGAGGGCGGCATCGGCATCGTTCACAAGAACCTCACGCCGAAACAACAGGCGGCGGAAGTGGCGCGCGTCAAGCGCTACGAATCGGGCTTGCTGAAGGATCCGATCACGATCGCCCCGGGCGCCCGCGTGCGGGACGTCATCGAGTTGTCGCGCCAGCACGGCATTTCGGGCTTCCCGGTGGTCGAGGACGGCCAGGTGGTGGGCATCGTCACCGGCCGCGACCTGCGCTTCGAGACCCGCCTGGACGCTCCGGTGCGCGAGATCATGACCCCGCGCGAGCGCCTGATCACGGTGCGCGAGGGCGCGGCCCTGGCCGAGGCCAAGGCGCTGATGCACCAGCACAAGCTCGAGCGGGTGCTGGTGGTCAACGATGCCTTTGAACTGCGTGGCCTGTTCACGGTCAAGGACATCACCAAGCAGACCAGCTTCCCCAACGCCGCCCGCGACGCCCACGGCAAGCTGCGCGTGGGTGCGGCGGTGGGCGTGGGAGAAGGCACCGAGGAGCGGGTCGAGCTGCTGGTCAAGGCCGGTGTGGACGCGCTGATCGTCGATACCGCCCACGGCCACTCCTCGGGCGTGATCGAGCGCGTGCGCTGGGTCAAGAAGAACTTCCCGCAGGTCGACGTCATCGGCGGCAACATCGCCACCGGGGCTGCGGCGCTGGCACTGGTCGAGGCCGGCGCCGATGGCGTCAAGGTGGGCATCGGCCCCGGCTCGATCTGCACCACGCGCATCGTCGCCGGCGTGGGCGTGCCGCAGATCACCGCGATCGACAACGTCGCCACCGCGCTGCGCGGCACCGGCGTGCCGCTGATCGCTGATGGCGGCATCCGCTACTCGGGCGACATCGCCAAGGCCATCGCCGCTGGCGCCAGCTCGGTGATGATGGGCGGCATGTTCGCCGGCACCGAGGAATCCCCGGGCGAGGTCTTCCTCTACCAGGGCCGCAGCTACAAGGGCTACCGCGGCATGGGCTCGATCGGCGCGATGAAGGCTGGCTCGGCCGACCGCTACTTTCAGGAGAACGACGAGGCCGCCAACCCGAATGCCGACAAGCTGGTGCCCGAGGGCATTGAAGGCCGGGTGCCTTACAAGGGGTCGATGATCTCGATCGTCTACCAGATGGCGGGCGGCCTGCGGGCATCCATGGGCTACTGCGGCTGCGCAACGATCGACGACATGCGCGAGCGCGCCGAGTTCGTCGAGATCACCGCCGCCGGCATCCGTGAGAGCCACGTCCACGACGTGCAGATCACCAAGGAAGCCCCCAACTACCGGATGGAGTGACGCCGCTTCACCCACCGCACAGCGCCCGGCACCGTCCGGGCGCCGTCTTTCAGGCCCGCCGATGACCGAACCCGTGCCACCGTCCGATGTCCGCCGCCAGCGTGAGCCGGCGATGCCCTTCATCATGCTGACGGTGCTGATCGACATGATCGCGATCGGCCTGATCATCCCGGTGCTGCCGCCCTTGGTGGGCAGTTTCACGGCGGACCAGACCCAGCACGCGTTCTGGTACGGCGTGGTGACCTTCGCCTTCGGCATCGCCAATTTCTTCGGCTCGCCCGTGCTGGGCGCACTCTCGGACCACTACGGCCGGCGACCCGTGCTGCTGCTGGGTTTCACCGGGCTGGCACTGAGCTTCTTCGTCACCGGTCTGGCCACCGCGCTGTGGATGCTGGTGGCCGTGCGTCTGGTCAGTGGCGCCCTGCAGGCCAATGCCGCGGTGGCCAATGCCTATGTGGCCGACATCTCCACGCCCGAGCAGCGCGGCAAGCGCTTCGGCATGCTGGGGGCGATGTTCGGCATGGGCTTCGTGCTGGGCCCGGTGATGGGCGGCCTGCTGGGCGCCATCGACCTGCACCTTCCTTTCTTCGTCGCCGGCGGCCTGGCGATCGTCAATGCGGCCTACGGCATCCTGGTGCTGCCCGAGTCGCTACCGCCCCATCGGCGCACCCCCATCGACTGGCGCAAGGCCAACCCTGTCTCCTCGCTCAAGCGCCTGTCTGATCTGCATGGCGTGGGCATGCTGGTGGCCGTGATCGCGCTGGCCAGCCTGGCGCAGTTCGTGATGCACACCACCTGGGTGCTCTACACCACCTTCAAGTTTGGCTGGGGCCCCAAGGAGAACGGCTGGTCGCTGTTTGCCGTGGGGGTGATGACCGTGCTTGTGCAGGGTGGCTTGATCCGGGTGGCGCTCAAGCGCCTGCCGGCACAACGCATCGCCGTGCTGGGCCTGGTGTCCTCGGCCTGCTGCTACCTGCTGTGGGGTGCCGCCACCGAGGGCTGGATGATGTACGTGGTGATCGGCCTGAACGTCTTCGGCTTCATGGCGGCCACCGCGATCCAGACACTGGTCTCCAATGCCGCCGGTGACCATGAGCAGGGCCGGGTGATGGGTGCGGTGGCTTCGCTCAACAGCCTGACCGCCGTTTTCGCACCGGTGCTGGGTGCGGCCCTGCTGGGCTTTGCATCGCACCTGCCGCGCGGCGACTGGCGCATCGGTGCGCCGTTCTATCTGTGCGCGGCATTGCAGGTGGTAGCCACCGTGCTCGCGCTGCGACATTTCAGGCGCCACCCTGCGCCGCTGACCGATCCCGCCCCCGCGCCGGCCCCCGGCGCCGCCACCTGACTCCACATCCGCCCGGACCCGTCCATGCACGACAAGATCCTGATCCTCGATTTCGGCTCGCAAGTCACCCAGCTGATCGCTCGCCGGGTGCGTGAGGCACACGTCTACTGCGAGATCCATCCCAACGACGTCTCCGACGAGTTCATCCGCGCGTTCGCGCCCAAGGGCATCATCCTCAGCGGCAGCCATGCCAGCACCTACGAGGACCACCAGCTGCGCGCGCCGCAGGCGGTGTGGGACCTGGGCGTGCCGGTGCTGGGCATCTGCTACGGCATGTTCACGATGGCCGTTCAGCTGGGCGGTCAGGTCGAAGCCAGCGACAAGCGCGAGTTCGGCTACGCCGAGGTCCGCGCCCACGGCCACACCGAGCTGCTGCGCGGCATCCAGGACTTCGCCACCGCCGAGGGCCACGGCATGCTCAAGGTCTGGATGAGCCACGGTGACAAGGTCACCGCGCTGCCGCCGGGCTTCAAGCTGATGGCCAGCACGCCCAGCTGTCCGATCGCCGGCATGGCCGACGAGGCCAAGCGCTACTACGCGGTGCAGTTCCACCCCGAGGTCACCCATACGCTGCAGGGTGCCGAACTGCTTAACCGGTTCGTGCGCGGCATCTGTGGCTGTGGCGGCGACTGGATCATGGGCAACTACATCGAGGAGGCGGTGGCCCGCATCCGCGAGCAGGTGGGTGACGAAGAGGTCATCCTGGGTCTGTCCGGCGGCGTCGACAGCTCGGTGGCCGCGGCACTGATCCACCGCGCGATCGGCGATCAGCTGACCTGCGTCTTCGTCGACCACGGTCTGCTGCGCCTGAACGAGGGCGACATGGTGATGGACATGTTCGCCGGCCGCCTGCACGCCCAGGTCATCCGCGTCGATGCCAGTGAGCTGTTCCTGGGCCAGTTGGCCGGTGTCACCGACCCCGAGAAGAAGCGCAAGATCATCGGCGGCCTGTTCGTCGACGTCTTCAAGGCCGAAGCGGCCAAGCTCAAGGCGGGTGAGGGCGGCCACCAGGGCGCCACTTTCCTGGCCCAGGGCACGATCTACCCTGACGTGGTGGAGAGCGGCGGCACCAAGACCAAGAAGGCCACCACCATCAAGAGCCACCACAACGTCGGTGGCCTGCCCGAGCAACTGGGCCTGAAGCTGCTGGAGCCGCTGCGCGAGCTGTTCAAGGACGAGGTGCGCGAGCTGGGCGTGGCCCTGGGTCTGCCGCACGACATGGTCTACCGCCATCCCTTCCCCGGCCCTGGCCTGGGTGTGCGCATCCTGGGTGAGGTCCGCAAGGACTACGCCGACCTGCTGCGCCGCGCCGACGCCATCTTCATCGAGGAACTGCGCGCCGCCATCGACCCGCACAGCGGCAAGAGCTGGTACGACCTGACCAGCCAGGCCTTCACTGTCTTCCTGCCCGTCAAGAGCGTGGGCGTGATGGGCGATGGCCGCACCTACGACTACGTCGTGGCCTTGCGCGCCGTGCAGACCAGCGACTTCATGACCGCCGACTGGGCCGAGCTGCCCTACAGCCTGCTCAAGAAGGTCTCCAGCCGCATCATCAACGAGGTGCGTGGCATCAACCGGGTGACCTACGACGTCTCCAGCAAACCCCCAGCAACCATCGAATGGGAGTGATGCGGACGACGGACAGTCCCTGCGGACTGTCTGTCGCCTCATCACTCCGAGCCGCATGCTTGCGGCGAGGTGGGGCGATGCGGACGACGGACAGTCCCTGCGGACTGTCTGTCGCCTCATCACTCCGAGCCGCATGCTTGCGGCGAGGTGGGCCTGTGCAGTACGGCGACCGATAATCGACCTTCGATGAGCGAGCAGCCGAACGTCTTCACCCCCGCCGACCAGCATGCGATGCGCATCGCCCTCGACCAGGCCCAGAACGCCTGGCTGGTCGGGGAGGTGCCGGTGGGCGCGGTGATTCTGCGTGAGGGCCAGGTGATCGCCACTGGCTACAACCGGCCGATCACCACACACGACCCCACCGCGCATGCCGAACTGGTGGCCCTGCGCCACGCGGCTCAACTGCTTGAGAACTACCGCCTGCCCGAGTGCGAGCTGTTCGTCACCCTGGAGCCCTGTGCGATGTGCGCGATGGCGCTGATGCACGCCCGCTTCAAGCGCGTGGTCTTCGGCGCCTCGGACCCGAAGACCGGCGCCGCCGGCGGCGTGGTCGACCTCTTCGCGCAGCGCCAGCTCAACCACCACACGGTGGTGCAGGGTGGTCTGCTGGCCGAGGCCTGCGGCCAGCTGCTGCGCGACTTCTTTGCCGAGCGGCGGGCCCAGCAGCGCCAACAGCGCGCTGTGCCCAGTGGCGCGATTCCCACGGGTGACGCCGCCGAATTGCCGGCGCTGCCGCCTCATCTCACGGACCCGTCATGAGCGACTCTCTGATCCTCTACAGCCCTTCAGGTCTGCTGCCCCGGGCGGCCGCGATGAGCCTGGCCGCGCGACGCCTGCGGGCCATGGGCTACGCCGTTGCCCGCGATGAGTCGCTGCTGGCCCGGCGCCAGCGCTTTGCCGGCGATGACGACACCCGCCTTGCCGCGATCCACCGCGTGGCGGCGGCGGCGCCCTCGATCGCCATGCCCGGCCGCGGCGGCTATGGGATCACCCGCCTGCTCGACCGCATCGATTGGCCGCTGCTGGCGAGCAGCGTGGCGAAGGGCACACGCTGGGTCGGCTACAGCGACCTCACGGCGTTGCAGATGGGCCTACTGGCCCATACCCGAGCGCCCAGCTGGTGCGGGCCGATGGCGTCCGACGACTTTGGCCAGGACACCCTGGACGAGATCACGCCCGAGTGCTTCCGCGAAGCCATGTCCGGTGAGCTGGAGGCGGTGGGCTTTCGCACCGAGGCCGGCTTCGACGGTCTGCAGGCCAAGGGCCTGCTGTGGGGCGGCAACCTGACGGTGCTGTGCAGCCTGCTGGGCACGCCGCATTGGCCCCGGGTCAAGGGCGGCATTCTGTTCCTGGAAGACGTGGCCGAACACCCCTACCGGGTCGAGCGCATGCTGCTGCAATTGCACCAGGCCGGCGTGCTGACAGCCCAGAAGGCCATGCTGCTGGGAGCCTTCACCGACTGGCGCCCGTCACCGATGGACCATGGCTACACGCTGAAGACCGCCGTGGCCTGTCTGCGCTCACATTGCGACACTCCGATCCTGACCGGCCTGCCATTCGGCCATGTCCCCACCAAGATCTGCATGCCCTTCGGCCGCCGGGTCGAGCTGCTGGTGGATGGCCGCAACGTGCTGTTGGGTTGGTGAGACTCTGACACCTCCCGGGCACCAAAAGACGTCATTTTGGCGCTCGGTGGTGCATCGGCTGGTGCGTTTTGGGGTTAACCCCCTATGACGGCTGAGTAAACCCTTAGTTTCAGAGTGTGGCGCACGCATAGAATCGCGGCCAATCGCCTGGCCTGGCCTTCGCTACAAGCAGGGGTCGAGGAAGGCGCTTTTGTTTTGAATCGCCGGCGTGTGCCTTATCCGTGGCCGCGCCGGTGTCGTATGGGGGTACTCCGCATGGTCGGTGTGTTCACGGCGGTGCGCCGTGTCCGGGCGCTCTGGGCGCCCGTGATGGGCTTGGCGTCGTTGCTGGTGCTGGCGGGCTGCGACAACAGTCCCTGGGTGCATGGCGAATCCAGTCGCAACGTAATCCATTCGGCGATGATCGAGAACACGCCTAGGCACCTGGATCCGACGGCCTCGTACTGGTCGAACGACACCCTGGTGACCTACCAGGTCTATGAGCCCCCTTACGGCTATCACTACCTCAAGCGCCCGTTCGAACTGGTGCCCAAGTCGGCCGAGCAGGTCGTCAAACCGCGCTACTACGACAAGAACGGCAAGGAGCTCGACGAGGACGCATCTGGCGAGCAGGTGGCGGAGAGCGTCTATGACGTGCCGATCCGCAAGGGCATTCTGTTCCAACCGCACCCTGCATTCGCCAAGGACGAGCGCGGCAACTACCGCTACCACGCGATGAAGCCGGGCGACATCGGCGAGCGGCGCTCGGTGATGGACTTCGAGCACACCGGCACGCGCGAGCTGGTCGCCGAGGACTTTGTCTACGCGCTCAAGCGCCACGCCACCACCCGCATCACGACACCGATCTTCGGCATCTTCTCCGAGTACGTGATCGGACTGAAGGAGTACGGCGATCTGGTCAAGTCCGAGGACAAGAAGCTGCGTGAAGGTACCGATCCGGCCAGCCTGGACAAGCCCTTCCTTGACTTCCGCCGCTGGCCGCTGGCGGGTGCTACCGCGCCCGAGAAGCACCTGCTGCGCATCCGCCTGCATGGCAAGTATCCGCAGTGGAAGTACTGGATGCAGATGACCTTCACGGCGCCGATCCCCTGGGAGGCCGATGCCTTCTATGCCCAGCCGGGCATGGCGCAGCGCGGACTGACACTGGATGTCTGGCCGGTGGGCACTGGCCCGTACATGGTCACCGAGTACATCAAGGACCGCCGCATCACGATGCAGCGCAATCCGAATTACCGCCAGGTGCCCTACCCCTGCGAGGGCTCCGATGAGGACAAGGCCAAGGGCCTGCTCGACGACTGCGGCAAGCCCACGCCGTTCATCGACACCATCATCGCCACCGTGGAGCGCGAGGGCACACCCCAGAAGAACAAGTTCCGTGACGGCTACTACGATCTGGAAGTCTTCGAGCGCACCGACACCGGCAAGGCCTACCTGGTCGAAATGGACGACTCCGACGAAGTGCGGGCCGACTACACCGCCAAGGGCTTCGACTTCGGCCAGTACAGCGACGTCAACAGCTACATCATCGGCTTCAACATGATCGATCCGGTGATCGGCTATGGCGATACGCCGCAACTGCGCGAGCGCAACCGCAAACTGCGCCAGGCCATCTCGATCGCGATCGACTGGGAGGAGTACTCGAAGATCTTCCCGAAGAAGGCCGGTCTGACCGCCATGAGCCCCTTGCCCCAGGGCATCCCGGGCTCGCGTGAGGGCCAGGCAGAGGGCGTCAACCCGGTGACCCATCGCTGGGCCGACGGACGCTATGTGCGGCGCACGATCGAGGATGCCAGGAAGCTGATGGTCGAGGCGGGCTACCCTGATGGCCGCGACGCCACCAGTGGCAAGCCGCTGGTCATCAACTACGACTACTACGCGCCGGCCACACCGGAGCGCAAGCCCGAGATCGACTGGGTGGTCAAGCAGTTCGCCAAGCTGGGCATCCAGCTGGAGGTGCGGGCCACCGACAACAACCAGTTCCAGGACAAGGTCCGCAAGGGCAAGCATCAGGTCTTCTGGCTGGGCTGGAACGCCGACTACCCGGACGCCGAGAACTTCCTGTTCCTGCTCTATGGTCCGAACTCCAAGAGCGTGTCCGATGGTGAGAACACCTCCAATTACCAGAACGCCGAGTACGACAAGCTCTTCGCCCAGCTCAAGACCATGGACGATGGTCCGGCCAAGCAGGCGTTGATCGATCGCATGGTCCGCATCCTGCAGGACGATGCGCCGTGGAGCTTCGGCTTCTATCCCTATGCGTCGGCCGCCGTGCACGGCTGGATCAAGAACTCGAAGCCTGCCATCCTGATTCGCGACCATGGCCGCTACCTGCGCCTGGACGCCCAGCAGCGTGCCAAGGCCGTGGCCGAGTGGAACCGACCCGTCTGGTGGCCGCTGGCGCTTCTGCTGGCCGTCCTGGTGGGTGGCGTGGTGGTGGCGCGGCGCGCGCTGCGCAAGCGCGAACGCATGAACGCCCGCGGCGAAGTCCTGGCCTGAACGACGAGAGCACACGATGATTGCGTACACCATCCGCCGCCTGCTCTACGGCGTCGTGATCCTGCTGGGTGTGAACCTGGCCACCTTCTTCCTCTTCTTCACGGTCAACACGCCGGATGACATGGCGCGCCTGAACATCGGCGGCAAGCGTGTCACCCAGGAGCTGATCGAGAAGTGGAAGGTCGAGCGCGGCTACGACAAGCCGCTCTATGTGAATGACCAGCGCGAGGGCGTTGCGCGCCTGACCGACACCATCTTCTGGGACCGCTCGGTCTCGCTGTTCCAGTTGAAGTTCGGTCGAGCCGACGGTGAGAGCGCCGGCGATATCGGCCACGAGGTGGCCAGCCGTATGTGGGTGAGCATGCAACTGGCCATGCCCATCTTCATCCTGCAGGTCATTGCCAGCACGGCCTTTGCGCTGCTGCTGGTGATGTTCCGGCACACCCGCCTGGACCTGTGGGGTGTGGTGCTGTGCGTGCTGATGCTGTCGATTTCCAGCCTGTTCTACATCATCGTCGGCCAGTACCTGTTCTCGCGGGTCTTCAAGCTGGTGCCGATCTCGGGCTACGCGCCCGGGTTGGACGTGGTGCGCTTCCTGATGCTGCCGGTGCTGCTGTCGGCACTGGCGCGGCTGGGCGCCGAGGCGCGGCTGTACCGCGCGATGTTCCTGGAGGAGATCGGCAAGGACTACGTGCGCACCGCCCGCGCCAAGGGCCTGTCCGAGACCGTGGTGATGTTCCGCCACGTGCTGCGCAATGCCCTGATCCCGATCATCACCAGCGCCGGCGGCTACCTGCCCTATGTGTTCATGGGCAGCCTGGTGTTCGAGAGTTTCTTCGGCATACCGGGCCTGGGCGCCTACGTGATCGAAGCGATCAGCAAGCAGGACTTTGCCATCGTCCGCACCATGGTGTTCGTGGGCTCGCTGCTCTACATCGCCACCTACATCCTGATCGACCTGGCCTACACCTGGGTCGATCCGCGCGTCCGCCTGGGCTGACGCCACCGCTGCAAGGAATACGGTGATGCCGAAATTCGTACTTCTCTGGACCGATGTGGCGATCTGGCTGCTGATCGCCGCTGCCGTGGGCTATGGACTGATGGTCCGCCGCCGCGCCAACCTGCGTGCCAACTGGGCCAAGGTCTTCCAGAACGGGCCGGCGCTGGCCTCCAGTGTGGTGCTGCTGCTGTGCCTGCTGCTGACGCTGGCCGACAGCCTGCACTTCCGACCGCAACTGCCCCCCGCCGCTGGGGCCGCCCCGGGATCGGTCGCCTACGACACCCGTGTCAAGTCGGTGCTTGACGCCTGGATGGCGTCGGCCGCGGACTCCCGTGAGGCCACGTACTCGGTACCACTGGCCTATGTTCGGTTTACCAAGGAGTCCGAAACGGTGGACGGTAAGGTCCAGCGCGTCGCGCCGCGCCTGACCTACGGAGGCGCTCATCTGAAGGATCCGGCCAGCGAATGGGCTCCGGACGTCGCGGCGCGCGTCATCAAGGGGTTGCTGGCCGGTGGCGTGGTGGCGGCGATCCTGTGCGTGCTGGGCCTGGGCCTGATCGGTCGGGCGCGTGGCCAGTCGCTGGGACAGGTCTGGCGCGATGTGGGCGATCGCCGCACGCCGGTTCCCTGGCACGTGGCGGGCTACACGATCGTCGTGCTGGGCCTGTTGCTCGGCCCGGTGGTGATGCTCAATGGCGCCTACCATGTCTTCGGCACTGACATCACCGGCAATGACGTGCTGTACCAGTCGGTCAAAAGCATCCGCACGGCGTTCGTCATCGGCACGCTGGCCACGCTGGCCACGCTTCCGCTGGCGGTGACGCTGGGCATCATGGCCGGCTACTTCAAGGGCTGGGTGGATGAGCTGATCCAGTACATCTACACCGTCCTGTCCTCCATCCCCAATATCCTGCTGATCGCCGCCTGTGTGCTGATGGTGCAGGTCTTCCTGGACAAGCACCCCGAACTGTTCGAGACCGGAGTCGAACGCGCCGACCTCAAGCTCTTCCTGCTGTGCGTGGTGCTGGGGGTGACAGGCTGGGCCGGTCTGTGCCGGCTGTTGCGTGGCGAGACGCTCAAGCTGCGCGAGCTGGAGTATGTGCAGGCGGCCAGCGCCTTCGGCGTGGGCCACTGGCGCATCATGGCGCGCCACATCTTTCCCAACGTCGCCCACCTGATGCTGATCGTCACGGTGCTGGAGTTCTCGGCGCTGATCCTCTACGAGGCCGTGCTGTCCTACGTGGGTGTCGGCGTCGACCCGTCGATGAACAGCTTCGGCGGCATGATCAATTTCGCCCGCAACGAGATGAGCCGCGACCCGGTGGTCTGGTGGCCCTTCGCCGCGGCCTTCTTCTTCATGGTGTCGCTGGTGCTGGCTGCCAACCTGTTTGCCGATGGCGTGCGTGACGCCTTTGATCCGCGGGCCCGTGCTTTCCGCCCGCGCGTGGCCGTTGTCCCCAAGAAAGCCTGAGGCGAGACCTGTCATGCTGGACATCAAGAATCTGAAAGTCGAGCTCGACGGCGAGGCGGGCATCGTGCGCGCCATCGACGACATGCGGCTGACGCTGCAGCGCGGTGAGACCTTTGCGCTGGTGGGCGAGTCGGGCTGCGGCAAGAGCATGACCGCGCTGGCACTGATGCGGCTGCTGCCCGAGAACGGGCGGGTGGTTGGCGGCGATATCCTGATCGACGGCGAGGACGTGCTGGCGCTGCCCGAAGCCGACATGCGCAGTGTGCGGGGCGGCCGCATCGGCATGATCTTCCAGGAGCCGTCGACCAGCCTGAACCCGGTGATGCGGGTGGGTGACCAGCTGGTCGAGGCGATCGAGGCCCACACCTCGCTGCGCGGCCTGGCTGCCCGTGAGAAGGCCATCGACTGGCTGCGCCGCGTCGGCATTCCAGAGCCGGAGCGTCGCATCGACGACTACCCGTTCCGCATGAGTGGCGGGCAGAAGCAGCGCGTGATGATCGCCATGACGCTGGCCGCCGAGCCCGACTACATCGTCGCCGACGAGCCTACCACCGCCCTGGATGTGACCATCCAGGCCCAGGTGCTCGACCTGCTGAAGGACCTTCAGCGCGAACACGGCCTGGGCCTGCTGCTGATCACGCACGACCTGGCGGTCGTCTCGGGCATGGCCCACCGCGTGGCGTTGATGTACGCCGGACAGATCATCGAACTCGCGCCGGCCGCCGAGTTCTTCAAGTCCCCCCGGCATCCCTATGCCCAGGCGCTGCTGCGTGCATTGCCCGATGCCTCGCGCCGCGGTACCCAGCTCTCGGCGATCCCGGGTACGGTGCCGCCGCTGACCCAGACCTTCAACGGCTGTCGTTTCGCGCCGCGCTGCGACCGTGCACTGCCTCAGTGCGCAGGCACCGTGCCGGAGCTCATGTCCCAAGGCGGGGCGCGTGAGGTGCGCTGCCTGCTGTATGCGGCCGGCCCCGCGGCGGAGGAGGTGAAGGCCGTGCCAGCGCCGGCTGCCGTGCCGCAGACCAAGGTCGCGCCGGCTGCAGCAGATCAGCCCTTGCTGGATGTCCAGGCCCTGCGGGTGCGGTTTCCGATCCGCAAGGGCTTGTTGCAGCGTGTGCACGGCTGGTTTGATGCGGTAGATGGCGTGAGCTACCAGGTCCGGGCGGGGCAGACCCTGGCCCTGGTTGGCGAGTCGGGCTGCGGTAAGACCACCAGCGGCAAGGCCATCGTCCAGTTGCTGCGCGGCCAGGCCACGATCGAAGGCCAGGCGCTGCTGGGCGGGCGCAATCTGTTCGACCTGGAGGGCGATGCCCTGCGTGCCGCGCGCCGTGACATCCAGATCATCTTTCAGGATCCTTTCGCCTCGCTCGACCCGCGCATGCGTGTCTTCGACATCCTGGAAGAAGGACTGCTGTCCCTTCAACCGGACATGGACGCCCCGGCTCGGCGGGCACGCCTGGAATCATTGGCTGACCAGGTCGGCCTGCGCCGCGAGGCGCTGGAGCGCTATCCGCACGAGTTCTCGGGAGGGCAGCGCCAGCGCATCGCGATTGCCCGCGCCTTGGCGGTGCGGCCCAAGCTGATCGTCTGCGACGAACCCACCTCGGCCCTGGACGTATCCGTCCAGGCGCAGATCCTGAACCTGCTGAAGGACCTTCAGGCTGAACTGGGCATTGCCTACCTGTTCATCACCCACAACATCGGTGTGGTCGAGTACATCGCCGACCGTGTGGCCGTGATGCGCAGCGGGCGCATCGTCGAGCAGGGCGCCTGTGCTGACGTGCTTGAGCGCCCGCAGGATGCCTACACGCGCCGGCTGATCGACGCCGTGCCGCGCCTGTACGCCTGAGCTGCCGCCGCCCAAGCAGGCATCGTCCCCCCACGTTCGCGGGGGGTGGAGGGCTGCACGCGCCCGTGGTGGCCTCCAGTTCTTCGGCAGCGGTGCGTGAACGCAACAGTTTCTTGCCCCAAAGCGACCAAAGAGGGTTTACATCAGGCGGCCCCCTGGCAACGTTCCTTGACAATCGTCCGACAACCTTAAGAGACAGGTTCATCACCGGTTCACAAGATTGGTATGCGACTTGCCTCTGAGTTGGCTCCATCCATCCACTTTCGTCGTCATCAGGAGTGATGCCTATGTTCAAGAAGAAGACGCTCTGCACGAGCATCGTTCTCGCCTTCAGCGGGACTGCCATGCTTGTCGCGCCTGCCTACGCGCAGGAAGGTCAGCGAGTCGAGGTGACCGGTTCCCGGATCAAGTCCCTGGACGGTTCCTCGAACAGCCCGATTTCCAGCGTGTCCGAGGAGCAGATCAACGAGTCGCTTCCCGTCGCGATTGAAGAGGTGATCCGCGGTCTGCCTGCTGCCGTGCCGGCCATTGGCCCGGGCACCAACAACGGCACGTCTGGCGCAGCCACCATCGATCTGCGTGGCCTGGGCTCGAACCGTTCGCTGGTGCTGCTGAACGGTCGCCGCATGGTGCCGTTCAACCTGGCCGGTGAGGTCGACACCAACACCGTCCCGATGGCGCTCCTCAAGCGTGTGGACCTGGTGACTGGCGGTGCGTCGGCCGTGTATGGCGCGGACGCGGTGGCCGGCGTGGTCAACTTCGTCCTGGACAAGAACTTCAAGGGCGTCGAAGGCACCGTCAGCTACGGTCTGTCCGAGCAAGGGGATGCCGCCCGCAAGCGTGCCGATCTGACGATCGGTGCCTCGCTCAACGATGGCAAGGGCAACGTGGTGCTGAGCCTGGGCGCCGTCAAGACCGACCCGCTGCTGCAGGGCGCCCGCCCGTACGGCCAGGTCTCGCGCAGCTCGACGTCGGGCAACCCGCAGGGCTCGTTCACGACCGTGCCGGTGTACATCGACTCGGCCTTCGTCAGCTACCAGTTGGATGACAACGGCAACCCGTCGCCGGCTGTCAATACGTACAACTTCAACCCGCTGAACTACTACCAGACGCCGCTGGACCGCTTCCAGGCCACGGCCATGGCGAACTACCAGATCAGCGACGCTGCCGAGGTCTACGCCGAACTGCTGTTCACGCGCTCCAACGTGGTGTCGAACCTGGCGCCCAGCGGCACCTTCTTCAACACCTTCTCGATCCCCATCGGCAACCCGTTCATCAACTCGACGCTGCGCGCCGACCTGTGCGCGGCCTACGGCATTGCCGCCGCGGACTGTGTCCCGGGCAGCACGGTGGAGTTCAGCGCTGACATCGGTCGCCGCTTTGTCGAGCTGGGTCCGCGGATCAACGACTTCCGCAACAAGACGATCCAGACCACGATCGGCGTCAAGGGTGCCATCAACGACAGCTGGGGCTATGACGTCTACTTCTCGCATGGCGAAGCAGACCAGACCCAGCTGCTGATGAACTGGGGCTCGAGCTCCAAGGTTCAACAGGCGCTGCGCGCGGTCAGCACGACCGATTGCCTGGATGCCTCCAATGGTTGCGTGCCGCTGAACATCTTCGGCCCGGCAGGTTCGATCACGCCGGCGATGCTGGCCTTCATCAACCTGAACGCCATGCAGACCCAGCAGGTCAAGCAGGACGTCATTGCCGCGTCGATCAACGGCGATCTGGGCAGCCTGCGTTCGCCGTTCTCCACCCGTCCCATTTCGGTGGCTTTCGGTGCTGAAGAGCGCAAGCTCACGGCCTCGACGCTGTCGGATGCGGCTTCGCAGATCGGCGGCGAGATCCTGGGCACCGGCGCCCCGAACGTCGACAGCACCGGTACGTTCAAGCTCAGCGAACTGTACGCCGAGGCAGTGGTTCCCCTGGTGACGAACGCGGCCTTTGCCAAGTCCGTCAACCTGGAAATGGGCTATCGCCACTCGAGCTTCAAGACCACCAGCTCCACCGACTATGGCACCTGGAAGTTCGGCGGTTCGTGGGAGCCGATGAACGGTCTGCGTCTGCGCGCGATGGCCCAGAAGGCCACCCGTGCCCCGAACGTGAGCGAGCTGTTCGCGCCCGTGGTGACCCAGCTTGACAACATGGCTGTCGATCCCTGCGAGGGCACCAACATCAACCCGGCCGACATCGGCCGTGCTGGTACGCTGACCGATCTGTGCGTCAAGACCGGTGTGCCGACCAACCGCGTGGGCTCGCTGCCGCCGCCTTCCGCAGGTCAGGTCAACGTGATCTCGGGTGGCAACACGGCGCTCAAGCCTGAAGAGGCCCGTTCCACCACGATCGGCTTCCAGTTCGAACCCTCGTTCGTTCCGGGCCTGGCGGTCGGTGTGGACTACTACAAGATCAACATCGAGAAGGCCATCACCACGCCGTCGGTGGATGACGTCATCGCCAGCTGCTATGACCCGAAGTTCAACCCCGGCTACGCGCTCGTCCCGGCCTGCGCGCTGATCGGTCGTGGTCCGAGCGGTACTTTCAACGGCTCGTCGGCGCCTGGCATTGCCCTGGCTCAGACGAACCTGGGCAAGATCGGCACCTCCGGCTTCGACGTCAACCTGGGCTATCGGACCAAGCTGAGCAACTGGGGCCTTGCCTCGGTGGGCGGCACGCTGGACATGAGCCTGCAGCTGAACGATGTTCAGAAGTACTGGTCGCAAGCCACCCCCGCCTCGGTCAACCGCGACTGCCGCGGTTACTACAGCGTGGCCTGCGGTGCGCCGAACTACAAGCAGAAGTTCAGCCAGCGCACCACCTGGAGCAACGACGCCTGGCGCGTGGGCTACAACTGGCGTCACGTCAGCGGTGTGATCGAGGAGCCGGGCGGCACGAACTTCCTGCCGGCCTACTCGTCGATTCCGTCGTATGACTACGTCGACCTGAGCGCCGAGTGGAAGTTCAACAAGAACCTGACCTTCAACCTGGCGATCAACAACCTGTTCGACAAGGCTCCGCCGGAAGTGGGTAACACCATCGGCACCACGTCGACCAACAGCGGCAACACGTTCCCGCAGAACTACGACGTGATCGGCCGTGCCTATACGCTGGGCGCGACCTTCAAGTTCTGATCGGGCCTGAAAGGCCACAGCAAAAAGGGCTGCCGAGAGGCAGCCCTTTTTTTTCGTCGGCGCGAAGCAGCAGACGATTCAGCGTGGGGCCAGGCGAATGGCGCCATCCAGCCGGATCACTTCGCCATTGAGCATGTCATTGGTGATGATCTGGTGCACCAGCTTGGCGTAGTCCTCCGGGCGGCCCAGTCGGCTGGGGAAGGGCACGCCGGCGGCCAGCGAGTCCTGCACTTCCTGCGGCATGCCGAACAGCATGGGTGTGCCGAAGATGCCAGGCGCGATCGTCATGTTGCGGATGCCGTTGCGTGCCAGGTCGCGGGCGATGGGCAGCGTCATGCCGACCACGCCGCCCTTGCTGGCGGAATAGGCGGCCTGGCCGATCTGGCCGTCGAAGGCTGCCACGCTGGCGGTGCTGATCAGCACGCCGCGCTCGCCGGTGGCTTCGGGTTCGTTGCGGCTCATGGCCTCGGCCGCCAGGCGGATCATGTTGAAGCTGCCCACCAGGTTGACCTGGATGACCTTGGCAAACAGCGCCAGTGCGTGCGCGCCGTCCTTGCCGACGGTCTTCGCCGCCGGGGCGATGCCGGCGCAGTTGATCAGTCCCATCAGCTTGCCCAGGCCGGTGGCGGCGGCGACCACGGCGCGACCATCGTCCTCGTTGCTGACGTCGCAGCGCACAAAGGCGCCGCCCAGCTCGGTGGCCAGGGCCTCGCCCTTGTCCTGCTGCAGGTCGGCGATGACCACGCGGCCGCCGTGGCTGGCGATCATGCGTGCCGTGCCTTCGCCCAGCCCGGAGGCGCCGCCTGTGACGATGAAGACCTTGCCGAGGATGTCCATGGGATGCTCCAGTGTGAGTGGTTGACGTTGACGTAAACGTCAATTGTGCACCGGTCCTCGACGGTGGGCGAGTCCTGGAAACGACACGGGCCGCCCGAAGGCGGCCCGCGCAAACCCCTTGCGGGAGACGCTCAGCCCAGTGCCTGCAGTGCGGCGGCGGTGATCTCGGCCACCGAGCCGACGCCGGAGATCCGGGCGTAGCGTGGGGCTTGCGCATCGCCGGTGGCTGCCCACTGGCTGTAGTAATCGACCAGAGGGCGGGTCTGGGCGTGGTAGACGTCCAGTCGCTTGCGCACGGTCTCTTCGGCGTCGTCAGCCCGCTGGATCAGGTCTTCACCGGTGGCGTCGTCCTTGCCATCGACCTTGGGCGGATTGAACTTGACGTGGTAGGTGCGGCCGGACGCCACATGCACCCGGCGGCCACTCATGCGCTCGATGATCGCCGAGTCGGGCACGTCGATCTCGAGCACCAGATCCAGCTTGACGCCGGCGGCCTTCATGGCCTCGGCCTGCGGAATGGTGCGCGGGAAGCCGTCGAACAGGAAGCCCTGGGCGCAGTCGGGTTGCTGGATGCGCTCCTTGACCAGGCCGATGATGATGTCGTCGCTGACCAGACCGCCGGCATCCATGACCTTCTTGGCGGCCAGACCCAGCTCGGTGCCAGCCTTGACCGCAGCGCGAAGCATGTCGCCGGTGGAAATCTGGGGGATGCCGTACTTCTGGCAGATGAAGCTGGCCTGGGTGCCTTTGCCGGCGCCGGGAGCGCCCAACAGGATCAGTCGCATGGGTGGATTGCCTCGGAGTGGTGTGATTCTTGGAACGGCCTGATGGGCCGTGGGGCGCGTCCTGGCCCGGACAACCGGGCCGCGCGGCGGGGGATGCCTTCAGAATAGCATGCGCACCCCTGCGTCAGCCTGACGACCAGCGGCGCTGGCAGACCGGGCTTACCCTGGGAACAGGCGGCGCACGCGCTCGAGGTCCTCCGGGGTGTCGACGCCAGCAGCGGGTGCCTTGTCGGCCTGGTGGACGATGATGGACTGGCCATGCCACAGGATGCGCAACTGTTCGAGTGACTCGACCTGTTCCAGCGGCGCCGGACTCAGCGTGGGAAAGCGTCGCAGCGTGGCCGCCCGGTAGGCATACAGGCCGATGTGGCGCCAGGCCAGCACCGGGGGGAGGGCCGCGGCACCAGCGTGCGAGCCGTCCCGCCACCAGGGAATGGGCGCGCGACTGAAATACAGTGCCCGCCCGCGCTGATCGCACACGACCTTGACCACATTCGGGTTGCCAAAATCCTCGGCATCGCGGAGGGGATGTGCCGCGGTGGCCACGGCACAGTCGGCATGTGCAGCCAGCAGATCCGCACAGGCGCGAACCAGCGCAGGGTCGATCAGTGGTTCGTCGCCCTGAACGTTGACCACCACCTCATCGCCGTCCAGGCCCAGCATCGAGCAGGCTTCCGCCAGCCGGTCGCTGCCGCTGGGGTGATCCGTCCGGGTCATCAGGGCCGAGACGCCGTAGCGGCGGCAGGCCTCGACGATGCGGGTGTCATCTGCAGCGACCACCACCTGGCGGGCACCGATGTCGCTGACCCGCTGCGCCACGCGCACCACCATCGGCAGGCCTCCGATGTCGGCCAGGGGCTTGTCCGGCAGGCGGCTGGACGCCATGCGGGCAGGGATCAGGACCGAGAAGCTCACGCGTCTTCCTCGGCGTGCAAGGCACGTGCCTCGTTGGCGAGCATCACCGGAATGCCGTCGCGGACCGGAAAGGCCAGGCGGTCGGCCGCGCAGACCAGTTCGGTGGGACGGCCCTGATCGTCGCGACGCAGGCGCAAGGCACTCTTGCACAGGGGGCAGACCAGCAGGTCCAGCAATCGGTGGTCGACACTCATCGGGCAGGCTTGTAGGGAAGGCAGGCGTGAAGCGCCTGATCGATCTCATCGACCAGGGCGCGCGGCAACTGGAAGTCTAGCGCGACCACCCAGACCGTCTGTCCAGCGGGCACACGCACTGGCGCCAGCTTGACCGCGTCCTTCTCGGTCAGCAGCACGGTGCGTTCGGTGGTGGGCCAGGGCAGGGTATCCAGCCTGGCGTGGTCGGGCAAGGGCAGGCCGCGGCAGTTCAGGCCCTGGGCCCTGAGCATGGTGAAGAAGCGCTCGGGCTCGGCCAGACCGGCGGCGGCCAGCAGGTCCGGCTCTGCGGCCAGGGCTTGCAGCGCCTGGGCAGAGGGCGGCAGGCCGGCCCTATCAATCATCACGACCTTGATGTTCTGCGCCGTCACGCGGTCCACACCCATATGACCTGCACCACGAGCGCCCTTGTACACACGACCTGGCGTAGTGCCAGAACCGCGCGAACCAGGAGCACGATTG